>NZ_JBDYQK010000011.1:0-216025 GCF_043832615.1 Klebsiella sp. KE9456 | reverse complement strand
CCAGGACGGCGGCCAGAGGGCGTGTCGAGACAGGACGTCGAGTCGCGCCCGGTCCGCCAGATGAAGCCGGAGTGGAGCGGACCGCGAAGCGGCAGGTTTCCAGCGCCATGCCGGGGGTGCAGGGGGAAGGGCGAAACGTCCCCCTGCCCGTTCACAGGCTGTGGAGATAACATATATCCTCGTACCGGCGGTGAACGGAGCAGCCCTCTGAACCGGAATATGAGGCGCTTGCACAGCACCACCAGGGAGATAACAGGCCGGTTTTCGCTGCCATCCCCGCATTCCTGTCAGGTGGCGGCTGACGCCTTACCTGACCTGGAAACCCATAAATACCGGGCTCCCCGCCTTCAGGCGGCTGAGGACCTGTAGCCCCGGTAAGCGCAGCGCCACCGGGGGATAACAAGCCCATTTAGCTATCATGCCCGCATTTTTGCCGGGTGGCGGCTACGCCTTACCCGGCCTACTCACTGTCAGTCTTTCAGATGTGGCAGGTGTTTTCCCAAGTTTTTATCACCTTCAGCGGTCAGGCAGTTGCAGGTTTACTGCGGGCTCATCGCAGGGGGGTTGTGCGCATCAGGGAAACCTGGCGGGAACGCAGGCGCGCATCCAGGACTGGCCGCCAGGACGGCGGCCAGAGGGTGGGTCGAGACAGGGACGTCGAGTCCCGCCCGGTCCGCCAGATGAAGCCGGAGTGGAGCGGACCGCGCAGCGGCAGGTTTCCAGCGCCATGCCGGGGGTGCAGGGGGACGGGCGAAACGTCCCCCTGCCCGTTCACTCGCAAGGGTCAGAAAAACTATCTGCGTATTCACAGTGAACGGAACAGCCCACGGAACCAGAATGTGAAGCAGGTTTAAGCGTGATGCCGAATCTGTATGAAATTATTGTGCCCGCATTTTTGCCGGGTGGCGGCTGACGCCTTACCCGGCCTACTCACTATCTGCGTATTCACAGTGAACGGAACAGCCCTCTGAACCAGAATGTGAGGGGCAGCGGGCCAGCACTGCGTCTTTCCATACACCGCCAGGCCGCGTCTGTCTCCACACCTGTGGATTAGAATACGTACAACATCACCCTTTGCGGCGCGAAACGTAATCCCGCATTTTCTCACCGGTATAAATCTGCCGCGGACGATAAATATTCAGCGGCGTCTCATGCATTTCATTCCAGTGCGCCACCCAGCCAAGCGTTCTGCCTACGGCGGTAATGACCACAAACATTGACGAAGGCAGACCCATCGCCTTCAGGATCACCGCGGTATAAAAATCGACGCTGGGCGACAGACCATTCTCGACAAAGTACGGATCGGTCAGCGCCACCTCTTCAAGAGCCATCGCCACCTGCAGCGGCATATCTGACATCCCCAGCTCATTCAGTACCCGATGGCAGGTCTCCCGCAGAATAGCGGCTCTCGGATCGAGATTGCGATAGCGGGAATTACCGAATCCCAGACGGCGAAACGCCTGCGGATCGCGTTTCGCTTTACTGAGGAACGCGGGGATTTGATCAACGGTGTTAATCTCCTCCAGCATGCGCATACTGGCTTCGTTCGCCCCGCCGTGAGTTGGCCCCCACAGGGAAGCCAGCCCTGCGGCGATACAAGCGAACAGATTCGCGCCGGACGAGCCCGCCGCCCGCACCGTGGTGGTTGAGGCGCACTGCCCGTGGTCGGCATGCAGCACCAGAATCTGATTCATCGCCTGCTCAATCACCGGATTGAGCTGATAATCCTCAGCCGGAATGGCAAACAGCATATGCAGGAAGTTCCCCGCGTAGGAGAGATCGTTGCGCGGATACTGCGCCGGTTGCTCAATGGAAAACTTATAGCTCATCGCCGCCAGCGTCGGCATTTTCGACAGCAAACGGGTAGCGGCCAGCGCACGGTGCGCCGGGTTTTCCACATCCAGCACATCGTGATAAAACGCCGCCAGCGTCCCCACCAGGGCGCACATTAAGGCCATAGGATGGGAATCGCGACGAAAACTGCTGCACATACGCGCAATCTGCTCATGCACCAGGCTGTGGCGAGTAATATTTTCTTTAAATTGCTGATAGCTGGCTTCGTCTGGCGCATCCCCTTGCAGCAAAATCCAGGCGACCTCAAGAAAATCGCACTGGCGGGCCAGTTGATCAACCGGATAGCCCCGGTGCAGCAGAATGCTCTTTTCGGTATCAATATAGGAAATCGCCGACGCGCAGCCCGCGGTATTCGTAAAACCGGGGTCAAAACTACAGATCCCGAGCGGCGCAAGCGGACGGATATCCATGCCGACATGGCCCAGCGTTCCCGAGACCGTACTCAAAGGAATTGACTGTTGTTCATCCAAAGACAGCGTTAGCGATTTTGTCGTCATCCTGTAAGGTCCCCTTCCACAACACATGAATAATTAACCTGGACATTTTCCAGGCAGAATTGCCAACATAACAGAGTCGCCCGGGGATTCTTTGATATAAATAAAATCCGCGCAAAGAAACGCCCGTTTTCGTCGCCTCAAGCCTGCTGAGGCCTCTGCAACCGGGCCCTCCGCTCAGGCGATGACGTGTCCAGCGCCTTCTCCTTTGCTATAGTGCCACCACTGACAATACACCTCAGGAAAATCTTATGGAACGGCTGGATTGCGATCGAATGTTCGTTGCGGTAATGGAAACCGGCAGTTTTACTCTCGCCGCCCAGCGCTGCGGTACCAGTCACGGCCAGGCCTCGAAACTTATTTCCAGCCTCGAACGCAGCCTGGGCGTCAATCTGTTAAGGCGCAGCACCCGCTCACTGACGCCGACTGATGTCGGGCTGGCCTACTATGAGCGCATCCGCCAGTTGCTGACTGACTACGATGAACTCAACGACGCGGTGCGGAATATCGCCAACGCCCCCTCCGGGCGGCTGCGGATCTCCGCTCCGGTGACCTTTGGCACCACGCAACTGGCCCCGCATCTGGTTACTTTCGCCCACCGTTATCCGGATATCGAGCTCGACGTCAGCTTCTCCGATCGGCTGGTCAGCGTGGTGGACGAAGGTTTTGACCTTGCGATACGTATCGGCAATCTGAGCGACAGCGCGCTGCTTGCCCGCCGCCTGTGTCCCATCCGCAACGTGGTGGTCGCGGCGCCGGAATATCTCTCTCGCCGAGGCGAACCGCCGCGCTGGGACGCCCTAAACCAACACGATCTGATTGTCGATACCAATTTTCGCGATCCCTGGCACTGGCCGTTCCTCGATGGGCAGCAGCTACATGCCCAGCCGGTCTCCGGTAAATTAAAATTTTCCAATGCTGAAGTTTGTCTGGCCGCCGCCCGCGCCGGTCTCGGCATCGCCCGGCTCCCCTATTTTATCGCCCGCCAGGCCATTGACGAAGGTAGCGTGATTCCGCTGCTGACGGCTTACGAAGCGCCGCCGCTGGCGCTGTATGCCGTTTTCCCTCCCGCACGCTACCTGGCGCACAAATCCCGGGTGATGATCGATTTTCTGGCCGAAGTCTTTGCCAATGATGAAGAACGCGCCCGCTGTTGACATTATTTCCGTAATGGAAATAAACATGCGCCTTTTGCACGGATAATCAGACAAACGAAATCGAGTACAGTCTTCGCATACACTCACAGGAGAGGATTTACATCATGATTGACCAACGTACTGCCCCATATGCCGCTCTGGTTATGCGTCTTGCTTTAGGTATTCTGTTTCTCGCGCATTTTGGCCTGAAATTCTTTGTCTTCACGCCTGCTGGCACGGCTAAATTCTTCGCCTCCCTCGGACTGCCGGGCTGGCTGGCCTATATCACCATGACCGTTGAACTCCTTGGCGCGATCGCCCTGATCCTCGGCGTGTATACCCGCATCGTGGCGGTCATATTGATCCCTATCCTGCTGGGCGCCATCTTTACCGTGCACGGTCCCGCCGGGTTCTTCTTCACCAATCCTAACGGTGGCTGGGAATTTCCGGCATTCTGGATTATCGGCCTGATCGTTCTGGCGCTGACCGGTGACGGGAAATACGCATTGAAACCAACGCCAGTAAAACTGTAACGGAGGCCGTATGCTGATCGACGGGAAATGGGCGGCAGAGTGGCACCCGGTACAGGCAACCGATAAACAGGGCGGCTTCGTGCGCCAGACCTCCAGCTTTCGCCACTGGGTGACGCCGGACGGTTCTCCCGGCGTCACCGGCGACGGCGGGTTTATTGCCGAGCCGGATCGTTATCATCTGTACGTGGCGCTGATCTGCCCGTGGGCTTCCCGTACGCTGATCGCCCGTAAGCTTAAAGGGCTGGAAGCGGTGATTAGCGTATCGGTCGTTGAGCCCTGGTTAATGGATGAAGGCTGGCACTTTGGCGATTATCCGGGTTCAGACCGCGATACGCTCAACCACGCCGAGTGGCTGCATCAGCTTTATACCCGGGCCGCCCCACGATTCACCGGGCGCGCCACGGTGCCCGTGCTGTGGGATAAAAAAACCGCGACGATCGTCAACAACGAGTCTGCCGATATCGTGCGCATGTTTAACACCGGTTTTGGCCAACTGGCCCGCAACGATATCGACCTTTACCCCGCCGCGCTGCGGGAAGAGATCGACCAGCTCAATGCGGAGATTTATCCGCAGCTTAACAACGGCGTCTACCGGGCGGGGTTTGCCACCACGCAGGTCAGCTATCAGCAGGCGGTCACGGACGTTTTTGCCATGCTCGACAAGCTTGAAGCGCATCTGGCAACCCGTCAGTTTCTCTGCGGAGAGACGTTGACCGAGGCGGATATTCGCCTTTTTGTCACCCTTATCCGCTTTGATGCCGCCTACCACGGCCTGTTCAAATGCAATCTGCGTAAGTTAGTGGAATATGGCAATCTCGACCGCTATCTGCGCCAGATTCTGACCATTCCCGGCATCCGCGAAACGGTCAATATCGACCATATCAAAAAGGGCTACTACTCTATTAAGGCGCTGAATCCGAACGGTATCGTCCCCGTCGGCCCTGACCTCAGCCGCTACGGATTTTAGCCGCAGACGCTTACCATAACGTCGGCGTGTTTAATCGCGCCGCCGTTATCACCGCGCCCGAACGTAACAACCGCGTTTTTTAACCGGGCGTAGTAATCTCAGCCGCATCACGCTTTGCCGCCAGTTCTCCCACAAAACGCGTTGCGGGGATAACAGCAAAAATTTTTATCTTCTGACTGAACTTCTGCCTTGCATTTTATCCCCCATTCCGAATACGTTAACGTTAATTAAGAATTTTCCTACTACTGATCCGGCCAGTTTTTTGGCCTACAGATAACGCTGGAATAATATTGTCGACACCAGCAGAATGCGGCGTCGTTTCATCCTATACCCTAAATAATTCGCGTTGCTTAGAGCCTATCCCACCAGGTGTTATTGGCGCAGCCAGTTTGAACACGGCCAGCGCGAAAGAACCGGAGCGTACACGTAGTACGTGAGGATTCTGAGCACTGCCCGGGTTCAAAATGACAAGCAAGGGTGAGCGGGCGTAACCAACGCATAAGCAACTTGACGTATGACGGATATACACACTTATTTCCCGGATTTCGGGCTGCGGTCGTCTGGCCGTTAATATCCTGTTGATATTATTGAACCATGCCGCAAGGGGGGCGTGATTGAATCGTTTGTACGCTGTTTTTGCTATCCATCTCGCCGGGCCCGGCCGCATGCACCGCAGGCTGCCTTTTTGGGCATGGTGTGGCGTCCTTTTTGCCCTGCACATCGGGACGCCAGCTCACGCGGAAGTCCGCCAGTTGGGGATCGATATTCCGGTCTATTGGTATACCGACGCCAGCAATACGATGACGCTGGACGCCTTCCTCGCCTTACCCAAAGGCGCGCTGAAACCCGTGGCGCAGATCCCGTCGTTTGGCTATTCGTCAAAGACCCTCTGGCTCCGGACGTTATTGCCTGCGGACTATTTTTCCGGCGAACAGCGCTGGCTACAGCTTGGCCCGTCATATGTTGATCATATGACCGTGTTCTATCGCCCCTATGGCAGTGATGGCCCGTGGATACAAAAAGAGTATGGCGATCGCAGCGCCACCAGGGATAATGACATCGACTATCGTAAAAGCGTGCTGATTTTACCGCCGCCGCCAACGGCGGAGGGGTACGAGATGGTCTTCCGTCTCCGGAGCACCAGTACCCTTCTTTTGCTGGCGACCCTCTTCTCACCACAAGAGTTTGTGCATACGGCCACGCTCTCTACCGCCTTCTGGAGCTTCTACTTCGGCCTCGCGGCGATTGCCAGCGCTATCGCCCTGTGTCTCGCCATTGTACTGCGCCGCCGTTTATTTTGGGGGATCTGTCTGGTCTCCCTCAACTATCCGCTGGTCGCGGCCCTGCACGGCTACCCGGCATGGCTATTTGGCGACGCCGTTCTGCCAGTACAGGATTACATGATCAGCAGCATATCGCTGATGAGCTATGCCACCACCCTGTGGCTGCATAGCGAATTCTTTGATCTGAAGAAGAATATGCCGCGCCTGCATCGACTACTGCTGGCGGCGATAGGTTTGAATATTGTTCTGCAAATCAGTATTCCGCTGGGGTTTTACGGTCTGGCGATGCAAATTAAAGCGGGTGTTTTCTTTATCGCCGCCCCCCTTCTGCTGATAACGTCCTGGACCCTGTGGCGACGCAAAGCGGTTGATCGGAAAACGCTGTTACTCGGGATACTGCCGCCGCTATACGTAGGGTGTACCGGGCTGGTTCTCCTCTCTATCAACGGTATTATTCCCTTTCACAACATGGTTTATTCCGCCTGGCAGTACGCATTACTAGTCCATATTTTCATCGTATTGATTATCGCCGTGCTGCGGGTACAAGCGGAAAATCGCGCTCTGATGCGCAAGAAACAGTTGGCGCGTGAACTGCAGATTGAGCGCGAGGCCAGCTTCCACCAGCGCCAGTTTATGGGCATCGTGGCGCATGAGTTCAGAACGCCGCTGGCGGTTATTCAGGCAGCGCTGGAAAACCTGCGCCTGTCCGCTGCCACATTCACCCAGAGTTCGCGCCTCGATCGCATGCAACGGGCCACAAACCGTCTGGTGCAGCTAACCGATAATTGCCTGGCCGATGCCCGCCTCTCCTCCTACGCTCTGAGCCCCGATAAGCAGGATACCCCCCTGCTGCAGGTCATCTTTATGGCTGCGACAGTGGTGGATTTGTCGCTGGATCACTATTTAAATGTTGTCCTTGAAGGGCAAACCGTCGGCCCTGAGTCGCCTTCTCCGGTGCTGTTTATCGATAGCGGGCTGTTGTGTATTGCCATCGCCAACCTGCTCGACAACGCGGTCAAATATTCGATTTCCGGGGAGATTAGCGTCGAAATTTTTCAGCAGGAAAAATGGATTGAAATCCGTATTAGCGACCACGGCCCCGGTATTCCGCCTGAGCAGGTCGCGTATATTTTCGAACGCTATCGACGCGGCGAACCGCATGCGAACAACGCATCCGGCACCGGACTGGGATTGTACGTCGCCCGACAAATCATCCACGCCCACGGCGGTGCTCTCTCGCTGGCAAAAAATACCTCTGCCGGATGCCAGTTTGCGCTCACGCTGCCAGCGGCTATACAGCAGGAGGACAAATCATGACGTTACGCGTGGCTATCATCGAAGATAGCGCTGATTTACTCGACGAACTGCTGGCCTTTTTACGCCATCGCGGACTGGACGTCTGGGGCGTACGCAGCGCCGAAGTGTTCTGGCGACAGCTGCACCGCAACCCTGTCGATATCGTGCTCATCGACATCAGCCTGCCGGGAGAAGACGGATTTAGCGTACTGGACTATCTGCATGAAATAGGTCAGTACGGGCTGATTGTTATCACCGCCAGAGGGCATGAGCAGGACAAACTGCAGGCGTTTAATGCTGGCGCCGATCTCTATCTGATTAAGCCGGTCAATTTCTCCGCCCTCGCGGATAACATTCATGCGCTTGGCGCCCGGCTTCAGCAGCAAAAACCGCCAGCACAGGTTGATCTACCGGTCGCCGCAAAGCCGGCAACCGCCTCCCCGTGGAAATTGCACACCGATCAGTTGATTGCGCCATCGGGGCTCAGCCTGCCGCTGACCCAGCAGGAATACCGGTTGCTGGAAATCTTAATGCGTAACCGCAATGAAGTGTGCAGCAAAGTTGAGCTACACGATTGTTTGTTTACCGATGAAGGCGAGCCGGAGCTGCACCGAATTGACGTGGTGATCAGCCGCCTGCGGCATAAAGCCCGTCTTCACGGCATCACGCTGCCGATTCGCGCTATTTTTGGCAAAGGCCTGGCGTTCATCTCCTGATCTCTCCCCGTCCGGCAGCCGTTATGTTACCGGCTGACGGCGGCTCTTGCTGTCTCGCTTTTCCCCCTCACCGGATGAGTTCCGCATTTTTTGGTAACTTTTTTCGTTTTTTGAGAGAAATGAGAGGAATGAGACTGACGGACCACTAGGATTTTTCCTACATTGATTAGGCGTCGTGAACATACCGGCAACGTTTTCTGTAAAGAAAACAGGTTGTTGCAGAATTCAGCAATGACCACGCGCGAAGAGTTTGCCGTACGCTTTGGGCCATGCGCCGCCCGCACAACCTGTAGATGAATATAAAAATATTCTCGTGCCTGCGGTGTACGCTTTACTATCAAATAAATTTATTAAAGGATCCCAACCATGACCATGCAAACATGGTTAGCTTTACTGCTGTGCGTATTTTGCCTGTGCATTTCTGTCTACAGTCTTGTTTCTTATCTCAGAGACAGGAAAAAACAAAAGCTGCCGTTTTCAGCCAAGAACTCAATGCGTAGAAAATAAGGCCAGGCAATATAATAATAAAAAACTTGCATAGCAATAATCACCGCATACGCCGGAGGTATGGCCACGGAGTGGCGTTATGTTGATTCATCAGGAAAGTAACGCCATGAAAAAAATTAACATCGCAATCAATACCAAAAATACCTTCCTCAGAGAATCGCTGGTTTCAATGATCAACGAACTGATCCGCCATAATCGTCATCTGCACGTCACTTTTTCTTATAAGCATAATGATTTTTCAGATAAAGATATGATTATCGCTGAAGTTCTCCCCGGCGAGATTTATCTGTGTAATACCAGCATAAAAAACCGCAAAACGGGCAGTTCGGTGATTATATTACACAGCTATGACCCGCTGCCGGAAAAGGAACGCATTGTTAATTGTCTGAAGGGCGTTACCTTTGTCTCAATCAAATCCGTGCCTATTAATAAAATGTTTGACATTATTGCCGGGGAACTGAAAAAGAGTGAAAACCTGCCGCCAACGCCAACAGCCACTTCTGAGCTAATATGCAGCAACTGCCCGCATAAAATGCTATCAAGATCGCAGGTCGCCGTTGCCAGCGGTATTATTCATGGCTTCGACATCGGTAAAATATCCGCACTTCACAACGTGACGCCCAAAACTATCGTCTGGCACAAAAGTAAAATCATGGAAAAATATCGCCTTAATAATAATTATGACTTTTTTCAATTTATTAATTTATTGAAAGAGCGCTGGTAATCGCCCCAGAGTCAATCGTCAATAACGGAATGCGGGGCGAAATTAGGAATCTGACAGGTTATTTGACAAGGGATTCCGAAATATATCAAGGGGATGAAAAACATCTATTCAGTCGTTACTGACTGCATGTAACATGACCGGGTTTTCTGGTATGACGATACCGCCGCTAATACATTCTGCAACGTGCAGTCTGGTAGAAATACAATAAAAAAAACCTCTTTATCGAGGATTATTCACTTCGTCACATTGCCCCTCGCGTGCCTGTCAGGGGCCTCTTTTTTCAAACCCGCTTTATCCCCGGCATGAACGCCCCCCTCGCAGAGGGCGCATGTTTATCAGGCTTCGACCTGCTGAGGTCCGGCTTCGCTCTCCGGGATCGTATCCTCCAGTAAGCCTTCATTTTTTGACAGCATTGCCGTGGCGATACCGTTACCCAGCACGTTAATCGCCGAACGCCCCATATCGAGGAAATGGTCAATGCCCATCAGCAGCAAAATACCCGCCACCGGAATATTGAAGCTCGGAATTGTCGCGGCCAGCACCACCAGCGCGGAACGGGGTACCCCGGCAATCCCTTTCGACGCCAGCATCAGCGTCAGCATCATCACGCTAATTTCGCCGAAGCTAAGCTGAACGTTATAGGCCTGCGCGATAAACATCGCGGCGAAAGAGCAGTAGACCATCGAGCCGACGAGGTTAAAGGAGTAACCGATGGGCAGCACAAACGATGCGATGTTGCGCGAGCAGCCGAAGCTCACCAGGCGCTCCAGCGTCTTCGGATAGGCCGCTTCGGAACTGCTGGTGGTAAACGCCACCAGTACCGGGTCTTTCAGCATATTCAGCAGGCGAAACACCTCTTTTTTCAACACCATATAGCCCACCGCCAGCAGCACCATGCTGGTCAGCAGGATCGCCACGTAGTAACCGCCGATAAATGAAGCGTAGTTAAGCAGTATCCCCAATCCCTGAGCGGCGATAACCGAAGAAATGGCCGCGAAAATCGCCAGCGGTGCCACATACATCACGTATCCGGTCACCTTCAGCATAATATGGGAAACCACATTCAGCGCCGCCACCAGCGGCGCATTGAATTTTTCTCCCAGCGACGCCCCGGCAATGCCGAAGAACATTGAGAACACCACAATTTGCAGAATTTCGTTGTTGGCCATCGCCTCTGTAATGCTGGTCGGGATGGTATGGGTCAGAAAACCTTTTAAGCTCATCCCGCTCACCGCCAGCCCGGTATCCACAGACGCCTGAGGGATCGCCAGGTTCAAACCGGCGCCAGGATGCTCCAGGGTGACAATCACCAGCCCGACCAGAATGGACAGAATTGACGAAGTGATAAACCACACCATCGCTTTACCGCCGACCCGCCCGATGGTCGCCGTTTCGCCAAGGCGCATAATGCCGACCGTCAGGGTACTGAAGACCAACGGCGCAATCACCATCTTAATCAGGCGCAGGAACACGTCGGTGAGCAGCGTAATGTTTTCTGACCATGCGGTGATGGCGGCTGGCGCTGCGTATGCGTGGATGGCCGCGCCGGAGAGGATACCCAACAACATGAAAATGACGATGAACAGCGTGAGTTTGTTTGCACTTGCCACAAAAATTAACCCCTGATTTATTTAACCTGTTGATTTAATGCACATATATTCTATGTATTGGCGCACATTAAATATTCACCGCATAGATTGAATAAATGCCGGACCGGTCACAACTGTTTTTTAGTTTTTACAGGAAAAGTTAATCTGCACGTTGATGTACATCAATCCGGGCGGGTATCAGGGACGATCAAAAAAGCGCCGGCGACTGAAGCCGACCGGCGCAAGAGGCATCAGTTTTTGACGGTATCCTCAAGGAAGAATCGGCCCAGCGGATTCTGGTAAAAACCGTCAATATTTTTACGGCTGACGTTGCGGTACGGGCTGTAATACAGATCGATCCAGTTGACATCGGCCTTGGCCATTTTTTGCAGATCGATATACATCTGTTCGCGCTTTTTGCTATCCATTTCGACGCGCGCGGCGGCCACCAGCGCTTTCACCTTCTCGTTATGATAGCGGGTCATATAGTTCATATTGGCGTCGTGGCCAAGTACAAAGGTGGTTTTCTGGTCAGGGTCGAGAATATCGTTAGTCCAGTACATCACTGAAATATCGTAATCCCCGGCAACCAGCATATCCCAGCTCTGACTCGGATCGACCTTTTGTAAATTGACCGTCACCCCGGCTTTCGCCAGCTGCTGTTGCAATAAAATGGCGATTTGCTCGTCCACTTCATCCCCGGCGTTCACCACATAATTCAGCTTCAGGTTCTCGGCCCCCGCCGCTTTTAACATCTGCTTTGCCTTTTGCGGATCGTATGGCCGCCGCAGATTGTCCGCGTAGTGGTAAAGCGCCCCGGCCGGAATATAGGAGTTCGCCACCTGGCCATAGCCAAACGTCACGGTCTTGACGATCGCGTCTTTATCAATCGCAAAGTCCAGCGCCTGACGTACCGCCACTTTACCCAGCGCGCCGTGAGAATGGTTAATCAGCAGATGATCTTCGCGCGTGGAAGGATTGAGTTCAACCTTCAGATTCGCGTCCTTCTGTAATGACGCAATGCGCGAGAAAGGCACGTTCAGCGCGGCATCCAGTTCGCCCGCCTGCACTTTCAGCATACGGGTATTATCATCCGGGATCGTTAACCACTCCACGCCATCCAGGCTGACATTTTTCGCCTGCCAGAAGTAAGGATTCTTCACCAGCACGATTTTTTCACCGCGCTGCCACTCCTTAACGCTAAACGCGCCGGACCCCACCGGTTTTTCAGCAAATGCCTCTTCACCTTCCGCCTCCATCGCTTTTTGTGAAATCACCGAAGCATTGGGCAACGCCAGTTGCGACAAAAATGGCGCAGAAGGGGATTTCAGCGTCACCACCAGCGTGTGGGGATCCGGCGCCTCCGCTTTGGCGATAATGCTATACGAATCGCGCCACAGCGACCCCTCATCATCACGGATACGCATCAGGCTGAAGGCCGCATCGCTGGCGGTAACCGGCGTCCCGTCAGAAAATTTGGTATCTCGGATTTTAAAGGTATACACCTTACCATCCGGGGAAACCGTCCAGCTCTCGGCCACGCCCGGCTCCAGTTTCGTCCCCGTTTTATCGACTCGCACCAGCGGGTCGAAGACGTTGGAAAAGACCCAGTTATCGGCGTTTTGCGCCGATTTTATGGGATCGAAAGTGGTGCTGTCCTCGCGACGGCCTATGCTCAATACCCCCGCCGCCTGCGCCATTTCGCTTACCACGCTTAGCGCCAGAAAAACGCTGGCCGCCAGTAACTTAACATGCCTGTGCTTCATCAAAAGATCCCCCAGTCAAAGGAAAAACGGTCTCATCGCCTGTGTGGTTAAGTACGCAGGCATAAGTGCGGTCGGCAATCTGCCGGGTTGGTGGAGCGTCGGTGCGGCACTGCACCTGCGCATAAGGACAGCGCGGATGAAATGCACAGCCTTGCGGCACCGCGACGGGGCTGGGCGGTTCGCCTCCCAGCATATTCTTCGGCAACGGTTTGTCCGGGTCGATTTCCGGGATCGCCGAGACCAACGCGGCGGTATAGGGATGCAACGGCCGGGTGAAGAGCGCCTCCGCAGGCCCCTCTTCCACGATCCGTCCGAGGTACATGACCGCAACGCGATCGCAGAGCCGACGAACAATCGCCAGATCGTGAGCGATAAACAGAATCGCCAGCCCCATCGTCTCGCGCAGCGTCATTAATAAATTGACAATCTGTCCCTGAATGGAAACATCCAGCGCTGCGACGCATTCATCCGCCACAATCAGGCGGGGTTCCATGGCCAGCGCTCTGGCAATACCGGCGCGCTGACACTGACCGCCGCTAAGCTGAGCCGGTTTCGCGCTGGCCTGCTGCGGACGCAGGCCCACCTGGGTGAGCAGCTCCGCCACCCGCCGGTCAACCTCGCCCCGCGCCACCTTCCGATGTACGCGCAACACCTCGGCAATACTTTCCCCCACGGTCTGACGCGGATTCAGCGACGCAAAGGGGTCCTGGAAAATCATCGCGCTTTGCTGCCGCAAGCGGGCGATATCGCTGGTCAGGCCGTGGGTGATGCGTTGCCCCTCGAAGCGCACCTCTCCGCCGGCGACCCGCTCAAGCTGTAACAGCGCCCGTCCCAGGGTACTTTTTCCGCTACCGGATTCGCCGACCAGACCGAGCGTCTCGCCGGGATAGATTTGCAACGAGACCTGATTGACCGCATGTACGACCCGTTTCGGTTGCCAAAGCCCGCCGGAAACCGGAAAAGTGACGGACAGATTATCGGCCTCCATCAACGGCCAGTGAGCGTGAACCATTATCCCTCCCGCCGGGTGAGCGCAGGCAATATATGATGGCAGGCGGCCGCATGGCTCTGACTACCCTGCCGGTAATGCAGTAAAGGCTGGCTCTGGCAGGCTTCATCTGCGCGGCGGCAGCGCGGGTGAAAGCGACAGCCTGGCGGAAAGTGATCGGCAACCGGCGGCTGCCCGTCGATAGTCATTAACCGCCCCTGTCCACCTTCGCTGGCGGGCTGACAGTCGATCAGCCCGCGGGTATAGGGGTGCAGCGGCACGGCCAGCACTTCACGCTTATCGCCAACCTCACACAACCGGCCGCCATACATCACCGCAATCCGGTCGCAGGTTTGCGCCACCACGCCAAGGTCATGCGTGATCATAACGATCGCCAGCCCCAGTTCGCTGCGCAGGTCGCTGAGCAGACGCAAAATCTGCATCTGCACGGTTACGTCCAGCGCGGTCGTCGGTTCATCGGCGATCAACAGCGCAGGCTCCGGCGCAAGGGCGACGGCAATCATCGCCCGCTGGCGCATCCCGCCGGAAAACTCATGCGGATAGTTATTGAGCCGGTTTTGCGGATCGGGGATCCCCACCTGGCGCAATAGCGCCAGCGCATCCTCCCGCGCCTGACGACGACTGGCGCCGAAATGGAGGCGGCGGCTTTCGGCAATCTGTTCGCCGATGGTCATCACCGGATTCAGGTGGCTGGTGGGATTCTGGAAAATCATGCCGATTTCCCGGCCGCGCAGCGCCGACATTTGCCTTTCACTCAGGGACAATATCTCCCGTCCCCCCAGCAGCACCTCACCGCCGGTGATCCGCAATCCGGCTCCCGGCAACAGACGCATCAGCGCCCGACAGGTAACGGTTTTCCCCGACCCGCTCTCACCGACCAGGCCGAGCATCTCCCCGGCGTCAAGCGTGAATGAAACATCATCCACCAGCGCGATATTTTCACCGCGCGTGACCGTCAGGTGATTCACCTCCAGCAGGCTCATACACGTTCTCCTAATTTATCGCCCAGCCCGTCGGCCAGCAGGCTAAACCCCATCGCCAGCAGCACGATAGCGAGGCCCGGAAAGGTGGTTATCCACCATGCGGTGGTAATAAAACTCTGCCCTTCCGCCACCATCACGCCCCATTCGGCGGTTGGCGGCTGTACGCCAAGCCCCAGATAACTCACCGACGCCCCGTTCAGCAGCACCAGGACACAGTCGGACATCGAAAAAACGATGGCTCCGGTCAGGGCGTTCGGCAGCAGATGGCGGAACAAAATGCGCAGATGGCCGTAGCCCAGACTGCGGGCCGCCAGAATAAAATCGCGCTGTTTAAGGGTCAGAACCTGGGCGCGCACCAGTCGGGCGTAGGAGACCCAGCCGACCATTGCCATAGCGATATAAAAGCTGCTCAGCCCTGGTCCGAGAATGGCAATGATCGCCAGCATCAGCACCAGAAAGGGAAAAGCCAGCACGATATCGATAATGCGCATCACCAGCGCGTCAACCACGCCGCCAGAATAGCCGGAGAGCGCGCCGAGGGTGGTGCCGAGCATAAAGGGAAACAGCACCCCCAACAGGCAGATCTGCAGATCTATCCGCGCGCCCCACAGCACGCGAGAAAAAACATCGCGACCAAAGTTATCGGTGCCGAAGGGATGCGCGCCGCCCGGCGGCAACAGGGCCGCGGCCGCATCCTGATTAATCGGATCGAACGGCGCTATCCACGGCGCCAGACAGGCGATCAGTAGCCACAAGCCAACAATCGCCAGCCCGGCGTATAACGCCTGCTGGCGCGGAATAGCCCGGCGCCGCAAACGGGACAAGGTAGCTATCGCCTTCATAGTTTTATCCTCGGGTCGAGCGCGACGGTCAGCAGATCCGCCAGCAGGCTGACCGCCACGGTAGCCAGCGCAAAGACCATCACCACGCCCTGAACCACCATGTAGTCGCGGCTAAAAATCGCCTTTACCAGCAGTTGCCCCAGGCCGGGGATAGCGAACACGCTTTCAATCACCACCGTACTGCCAATTAACCAGCCAATGTTCACCGCCAGCAGATTGATGGTCGGTACCAGTGAATTCGGCAGCACATGCCGCCAGAAGATGCGCCTTTCCTGCTGCCCGCGCGCCCGTGCCGCCACAACATAATCGCTACTCATTTCCATCAGCAGACTGGCGCGCAGGTTACGAATCAATACGGCGGAAAGGGCCAGCGCGACGGTCAGGCACGGCAGCGCCATATGGTGCATGCGGTCTAAAAAATCGCTGCCGTAACCGGAGACCGGAAACCAGCCGAGTACGATGCTGAACAGCAGAATCAGCATAATGCCGAGCCAGAACGCCGGAAACCCGAGCCCGGCGGTGGTAAAAAGGCGAATCAACCGATCGGCGAGACGCCCGCGCTGGCGGGCGGCAATGGCCGCCAGCGGCACCGTCAACACAATCGCCAGCAGAACGCTGCCCAGCACCAGCCATAGCGTCGGCTCCAGACGCGAAGCGATCAGCTTCAGAGTATCGACCCGGTAAACAATCGACTTCCCCAGTTCTCCCTGCAGCAGGTTGCGCAGAAAATAGCCATATTGTACCCATAGCGGCTCATCCAGACCAAACTGCGCGCGAATGCGGGCCAGCGCCGCCGGCGTGCTACGGACGCCCAGCAGAATCCGCGCCGGATCGCCGGGGATCGCGCGCACCATCATGAAGGTAATCAGGCTAATGCCGAGCAGAACCGGCAGCAGCTGTAACGGTCGAAAAAGCAAAAATCGGTAGCGATGCATCAACAGCCTCCCGCATCGCGCTGACGCGCCAGAAAGTCGAGCAGCACCGGATAGTAGGCCTGCGGCTCTTCGTAAAACGGCATATGGCTGCTGTTGGCAAAAATCGCGATTTCGGCATTTGCCAGCCCCTGTTTCATTTTCAGGGCGCAGGCGGGGGTCAGCTCATCATGCTGTCCGCTGGTAATCAGGCACGGTACGCGAATTGAGGCCAGCTCAGCGCTGCGGTTCCACGCTTTTAAATTCCCGGTATAGAGGAATTCGTTCGGCCCCTGCATGGTGGTATAAGGCCCCATATTCCAGTCCTCAAGCGAGCGCTTAACCGGATCGGGCCAGACGTCAAGACGACAAACGTGGCGATAATTCAGCAGAGTAATCGCCGCCTGATAGGCCGGATGATCCAACCAGCCCAGCGCTTCATAGCGCTGCATCATGGCAACGGTTTCCGCCCCCAGCGCCCCGCGCAGACGATTCAGTTCCTGCACCAGATGCGGCATATCGGCAACGGTGTTTTCCAGAATCAGCGAACGAATTGCGCCAGGATGGTGCAATGCCACTTCAATCGCCAGCCAGCCGCCCCACGAATGACCAAGCAGGTGTACCGGGCCGAGCCCCAGCGCCTGACGGACGGTTTCCACTTCTCGCACGTAGCGCGCCATCGTCCATAAGCTGGCGTCATCGGGGCGGTCGGATTTTCCGGTACCCAACTGGTCAAATGCAATCACCCGATAACCGTGCTGTTTCAGACAGGCGTGGGCTTCGCGCAGATAGTCGCACGGCAATCCCGGCCCGCCGTTGAGGCAGAGAACGGTCTCCTCGCCGTCGCCAAATTGATACGCCACGACGTTATAACCATCCACCGTAATGTTATGGCATCGATCGGCCGCTATTTCGCTCCACATACTGTGCTCCTCATCGTCGATGGTTCCGGCTGCCTGGGTTGCTTTAACGCTAACGGCATCGCCGGAAACTGAACAGTTAGCAAAAATACTAGTTTTGCGCCGCGCCGGGACGGCACCGGAATTGCATACCTCAGGCTGAGTAACTGGCGGATTTGCACAAATCGTGCCCGTCGCCGGTCTCGTTTTAACGTGAAGGGGGTTATATGCGACTGGAGTTTGAACGCCCCGGCAGCGTCCGGGCGAACAGTCTGGAGGAGGCATTCGGCGGACTTTTTCAGCACACCCGGACACTGGGATTTGACGCGGTCATTTACGACTACACGCCGGTCCCGCGTTCACTGGAAGGGGATCTGATTACGCCGTCGCTGCTAAAAACCTGCAATGTGCCGGAGGATATGCGCCAGCTATGGTGCGAACACGGATATTATCAGGTTGATCCGGTGCAGCACTACGCGCTGGAAAGCTGCGCGCCCTTTGTCTGGTCCTATCAGCGGTCAGACAGTAGCATACTGCGCGGCAGGCTCGGCCATCAGGCCGCCGCCGTCACCGACTATATGCGCGAACACAATATGCCCTGCGGCGCAACGGTTCCCCTGCATCTGCCTAATGGCGGCTTCGTCACCCTCACCGGTATCCACACCGGCCCGCGTCAGGAGCGAGAAATCAGCGCCACCCTGGCGCAATTGATGCTGATCGCCCACCAGTTCCAGGAATCGGCCTTTCCGCTGTTCGACAGCACCATGCTCACCTGCCGTCACGTGAAGTTGAGCAACCGCGAGCGCGAATGCCTGGCGTGGTCCGCCGAAGGACTGACCGCCAAGGAGATTGCCCGTAAGCTGCATCGTTCGGTGGCGACGGTGACGCTGCATCTGAATACCGCCGCGAAAAAGCTGGGCGCCAGCAACCGCGTGCAGGCGGTGGTCCGCGCCCTGCACTACCGCCTGCTCGACAGCTAAGATCTAGCATTTTTGCTAGTGTTCAGCGCCGGTCGCCAGCCTTTACCCTGAAAGCCAGTTCACTTAGCAGGGTAAAGATGATTCATGTATACCATCAGCGAAGGCTACGCCCCGTTTCGGCGCTATCAAACCTGGTTTCGTATTTGCGGCGACCTCAATAGCGGGCTGACGCCGCTGGTCATCGCCCACGGCGGGCCGGGGTGTACGCATGATTATGTCGATGCGTTCCGCGATATCGCCCTTACCGGGCGGGCGGTGATCCACTACGATCAGTTAGGCAACGGGCGTTCAACCCATCTCCCGCAGCAGCCCGCCGACTTCTGGCAACCGGCGCTGTTTCTCGACGAACTGGACAATCTGCTGCAACATCTCAATATTGCCGATAATTACGCCCTGCTCGGCCAGTCATGGGGCGGCATGCTCGGCGCAGAGCACGCGGTAAGGCAGCCTGAGGGGTTAAAAGCGCTGGTTATCGCCAACTCCCCGGCCTCAATGGCGCTGTGGTTACAGGGCGCGGCAACGCTCCGCGCGCAGCTGCCCGCTGACGTCCAGCAAACGCTGCTGGCCCATGAAGCAGCGGGCACGCTGGACAGCGCGGAATATAAGGCGGCAAGCCAGGTATTTTATCAACGCCATGTCTGTCGGCTCGATCCCTGGCCGCCGGAAGTCCGGCGCACCTTTGATGCCATGGATGCCGACCCGACGGTCTATCACGCGATGAACGGCCCCACCGAATTCCATGTGATCGGCAGCATGAAAGCGTGGACCATTATCGACCGACTCGCGCGGATTACGGTGCCGGTCCTGCTGATTTCCGGGCGTTACGATGAAGCGACGCCGGAGGTGGTGCAGCCCTTTATGGACCACATTCCCGACGTGCGGTGGACAATTTTCGACGCCTCAAGCCATATGCCGCATGTGGAAGAACGGGAACTGTGCATGAAAACGGTGAACGACTTTTTGCACAGCGCGATCCCGGCGGCATAATCCCCGCCGTTCGCCGGAAGCCAGCCGTTAAGGCTGAACGATACCGGTGAACGGCGCACTTCTTTACCGACGAATCACCTGCCCTGCCGTCTGATGGCGGATTTCGCCCTCGGCCCAGGCCAGTTGACCATTCACCCACACTTTTTCGATCCCTTCGGCCCGGAGACACGGTTGCGCAAAAGTCGCGCTATCCTGCACCGTCCGCGGGTTAAACAGCACCAGGTCGGCATAATATCCAACGGCGATCCGCCCGCGACGGGCGATGCCCAGCTCCGCGGCGGGCAGGCCGCTCATCTTATTCACCGCCGTGTACAGCGGGAACAACCCCAGCTCGCGGCTGTAATGCCCCAGCACCCGGGGAAAGGTACTCCATAAACGCGGATGCGGATGCTCATCATGCGGCATGCCGTCAGAGCCAATCATCGTCGGCGGGAACGCCAGAATACGCTGGACATCGTCCTCATCCATCATGAAATAGATCGCCCCGGCGGGCATCAGCCGCTGCGCCGCCGCTTCATCGCTGACGCCCCAGTCGGCGGCGATATCGGCCAGCAGCCGTCCGGCATGCTGCGGATGCGGCGTCGACCAGCTCACCAGCACTTTTGCCGCTCTGGCGATAAAGGCCGGGTTTAAGGTGGTGGATGAGGCGTTATAGGGGTAGCAATCCAGCGACACCGGCTGGCGCGCGCGGGCAGCCTGAATGCTGGCCAGCGTTTCCCGCGAACGGCCATGGTTTTTCACCCCGGCCAATTTATGGTGGGAAATCAACACCCGCACCCCTAACCGACGGCCGATCTCGTAGGTTTCTTCCAGCGACTCCAGCACCGCTTCCGCTTCGTTACGCATATGCGTGGCGTACAACGCCCCGTAGCGCGCCAGCGGCTCGGCCACCGCGACAATCTCATCGATAGTCGCCGCCCGCGCGGGGGGATAAAAGGTGCCGGTAGAGAAGCCAAAAGCGCCAGCGGCCAGAGACTCCTCAAGCCGTTCGCGCATCCGGGCGCACTCATCTTCACTGGCGCTACGCGTCAGCGAATCGCCCATCACGCTGGCGCGCAGCGTGGTATGGCCCACCATGCAGGCGGCGTTGACGGCAATCCCGTCGTTGGTTAATGCCGCCAGATAGTCGGCGAAACGGGGAAAGCGCAGCCACTCGGGAGTGGCTATCAGATCCAGCGGCGCGGGAACGTGCGCCATCTGCGCTGGCGCCAGGCTCAGGCCGCAGTTGCCGGTAATCACCGTGGTGACCCCTTGCGAGAGCTTGGCGCTCATCATTCCCGGCATGAGCAACGCCCGATCGTCATGGGTATGAACATCAATAAACCCCGGCGCCAGCGCCAGCCCCTGCGCCTCAATAATATGTTCCCCGACAAGCGAACCGGGCGCGCCAATGGCGGTAATATATTCACCGGCAATCGCCACATCCGCCGGTACCGGTGGCTCGCCGCCGCCGTCAAAGAGCAACACGTCCCGCAGCACCCGGGTCGCACCATGCATCACCTTATTCATCGCCATTCTCCATACTAAGAGCCTATCCAGGTAGACGTTATTGGCGCAGACAGTTTGAACACGGCCAGCGCGGAAGAACCGGAGCGTACACGTAGTACGTGAGGATTCTGAGCACTGCCCGGGTTCAAAACGACAAGCAAAATAGCCCTAATGGGCCAGCGCTAAAGAGAGGGGAGCATCCCGCCATCAACCCGCAACACGCTGCCGGTGATGAACGACGCCTGCTGGCTGGCGAGGAACGCCGCCGCCGCGCCGTACTCCTCCGGTCGACCGTAACGCCCGACCGGGATCGTCTGCTGGCTTTTACTGCGCACCGTCTCGACGCTCACCCCTTCCCGCCCGGCGCGGGCGGCGTCAAGCTGACCCACGCGCTCCGTGGCAATACGTCCCGGCACCAGCACGTTCACCGTGATGCCGCTGGCGGCGACTTCCCCGGCCAGCGTTTTCGACCAGCCCATCAGCGCCATACGCAGGGTATTCGACACCCCCAGATTAGCAATTGGCGCGACCACGCCGGAAGAGGTGCTGGTAATAACGCGTCCCCAGCCGTTCGCCCGCATGTCGGGCAGCACCTTATCGGTCAACTGAATAAGCGAGCTGACCATCGCGCTGAACTGCCGTTGCCAGATGTCCGGGTCCACGCCTGCGGCGGTAGAGGGCGCCGGACCGCCGGAGTTATTCACCAGAATGGCGATCGCGCCAAAGCGCTGGCGGATCTCGCTGAGGACCGCATCAAAGGTTTGCGGGGCCGCCAGATCCAGCCGCCAGGCCTGGGCTTCGCCGCCAGCCTGCGTAATCAGCTTCACCGTCCCGGCCAGCTTCTCTTCATTGCGTCCGGTCACCGCGACCTTGACGCCTTCGGCGGCCAGCGCCTGCGCGATGGCGCGCCCTAAACCGCTTCCCGCGCCGCACACCAACGCCGTTTTTCCGGCAATCATAAAATCCATCAGTTCAGTCCTTTTTCGGCGAGTTTACGTTCCAGACGGGCCATCAGCCCGCTCAGTTCCTGCTGGTCGATACTGTCAAGAACCGGCCCCGGCTGGCGAACCGCCGCGCTTTTTATCGCCCCGCGCCGACGCAGCGCCTCTTTGCGCAGTCCCAGGCCAATGCCATACTGAAACTCATGGCGCAGCAGCGGCAGGTAGCAGTCGAAAATATCCTCGCCCCGCGCCGGATCGCCCGCGGCATAGGCCTGACAGACCTGTACCAGCATTTCCGGCCAGGCAAAACCGGTCATCGCGCCATCGGCTCCGCGCGCCAGCTCCTGCGGCAAAAAGAGGCCGCCGTTACCCACCAGCACGCTGATACGGCGCAGCCCCAGCGTCTCGCTCTGGCTGCGGAGCTGGCTGAGTTTGCGCATCCCCGGCAGGTCTTCATGCTTAAGCATCACGATTTGCGGCAGCGCATCAATCAGACGCAGCATCACCGGAACAGAGGTATGCACTTTGGTCGATTGCGGGAAGTCCTGCAGACAAATCGGCACCTCGCCGCCAAGCAGATGCGCAACGCTGAGAAAGTAATTTTCCACCTGCGGATCGGTGACCAGATTCGGGCCAGGCGCCAGCATGACCCCTGCCGCCCCTTTATCCATCGCCGTTTTCGCCAGACGTTCAACGTGGCGGTGGGAAGCATGGCTGACGCCGACCACGACCGGCACGCGCCCGTTGACCCGCGCCAGCACCCGCTGCATAAAGATCAGCGCCTCTTCTTCGGTGAGCTTATGCGCCTCCCCCATCATGCCGAGAATAGTGATACCGCTGACGCCCTTTTCGAGGTAGAAGTCGGTCAGGCTGTCCGCGCTGGCTAAATCCAGTTCTCCGCTGTCGGTAAATGGCGTGGCGGAAATAATGTAGACGCCCTTCGCCTGTTCATTCAGTTTGTTCATTACCCTGGTTTCCTACTCAGATTGCAGTAAATCGAGCCACAATACCGGCCCGCGCCTGGCTCAGATGAAAGACCATCGCCTCTCTGGCCCCCTGCGCGTCGCCGTCGTGAATACGTTCCATTAGCGCAATATGCTCCTGGCAGCCGGGCTCGAAGCGAGCGACGGTGCCGTTCTGGTCAAAAGTGCGCGCCTTAATGCGTAGATCAAAAATCATGCGCTCAAGCATGGCGTTACCGCAGTGGGCGGCTATCGTCTGGTGAACCAGATTATCGATACGATGGTTCTCAGAGGCGGAAAAGTCCCGCGCCTGGCGGTGGTCGCTCAGCGCGCGAATCACCGTTTGCGCCAGGGGCTTCGGCATTCGCGTCGCGGCGGCAAACGCCGCTTCCCCTTCAAGGAGAATGCGCAACTGCAGGATCTCCAGATACTCACGGAGCGTGGGCTCTTTCACAATAAGCTGTCCGCGCCCGACCCGGGTCGCGAAACCGCCGCCAACCAGACGGCTGAACGCTTCACGCAACGGCGTACGCGACACGCCCAGCGCCGCCGCCAGCGTCCGCTCCTGCAGCGGAACATTGGTGGGGATCCGTCCCTGCTGGATCATTTCCAGTAGCTGCCGATAGGTCGCTTCTGTCAGATCCTCGCTGCCAGGATTGAGGAAAATATTGTCTACATCACTCTGTGTTTCACTCATAGCCAGCTCACTTCCGTTGATTGAATATGCTGTAAACAGGCGGCGATGCCCGTTTGCAAACGCCGCCAGCGCGCAACGCCTTCCTGTGGGGTGACCGCACGAAACGCTACGCTCTGCCCCGGTCGCAGTTGCCCGACGCGCGGCAGATCCGCAGCAATTAAGGTGGCGATTTTCGGGTATCCACCGGTGGTCTGACGATCGTGCAACGCAATAATCGGCTGACCATTACCGGGAACCTGAATACTTCCCGGCACCACTGCATCGGAAACCATATCAGCTCCGTGTAAATGCGCCAGCGCCGGGCCCGCCATCCGGTACCCCATCCGATCGGCATAGGCGCTCACCCGGTAGCGGCCATGTAAAAAGGTGAGCAACGAAGCGGCGGTGAACGCCTCCTGCTGCGGCCCCATCACCACGGCCAGCGAACCGCTGCTGTACAGCGCTGCCAGGTGCTCATGCGCGCAGCGGCGACGCCCGATATCGGCCGGTTCCCCCAGCGGCAAACGGTCGCCTTTTGCCAGCGCCCGTCCTTCCAGGCCGCCCAGCCCCGCGCGGGTCAGCGTAGCGCGACTGCCCAACACCAGCGGCACATTCACGCCGCCAGCCAGCGCCAGGTAGGCACGTAGCCCGCGCGCTATCCGTCCGATAACCAGTTCGCTGCCCTCCGCCAGCCGGTGGCTGACCCAGGGTTCCAGCACCCGGCCATCCACCTGCGCCTCAACCGCGCCGCCAAGACAGAGGATGCACTCGCCCCCCGTCACCCGATATCGCCCGCCGAGCGCGGTCAATTCCAGCGCCGCGCAATCCGGCCCGTTGCCGACGACGGCATTGGCTAAGCGAAACGCGATCATGTCCATCGGTCCCGAAGCCGGTACGCCCGAATGCGCGAAACCGCGGCGCCCTTCATCCTGCACGGTGGTAAATAGTCCAGGCGAAATGACATCCAGCCAGCCCATCACGCCACCTCCGGCTCAGGAAACCAATCCGCCGCGCGGCACGCGTCGCTCAGGCGGGTAAACTCCGCCGGGGAAATCGGCGCAAAGCTGACTTCATCCCCGGCCTGAAACAAAAATGGCCTTTGCCGCTGCGGGTCAAATGAACGCCACGGCGTCCGGCCGATAAGATGCCAGCCGCTGGGGCCCGCCACCGAGCTGATTGCCGTCTGCTGGCCGCCAATATTGATGCTGGACGCTGGGGTCATCGCGCGCGGCGACGCCCGACGCGGGGTATGCAGTCCCTCAGGCAGTCCGCCGAGATAGGCGAACCCCGGCATAAATCCCACCATATAAACCCGATAGCGCGCGGTGCTGTGCAGATCAATCACCTGTTGTGGACTCAAGCCGTGCGCCTGCGCCAGGGCGGGCAGATCTTCGCCATATTCACCGCCATAGCACACCGGCACCCGCCAGCGACGGCGCGATGAGTGGTTTGCCGCAGGCGGATCGAGAGACAGCGCAACCCGTTCGCACAGTTCAGTACAGGTTACCGTTAACGGATCAAAGGTTATCGTCAGGGAGCGATAGGTGGGAATGATTTCACTCACCCCACTCACCCCGTTTAACGCCGCCGCCAGCGCCAGCACCCGGGCATTAAGCCGATCGTCGATGCGGTTGCCGAATTCGACCAACAGCGCCTGTTCACCCACCGCAATAAAACGTGGATAGCCGTTCACGCCGACTCCCTGAAAGTCATCGCCTGTTCCGGCCGAAAGCCAAAACTGATGGTCTGACCGGCGATCCGCTCCTCGGACGGAAGATCTACCGGCGCATAGGCCACCAGCATCTGTCCCTGATACGCAATCAATAATTTCCAGTGCAGGCCGCAAAAGGTCGCCATCACGACATTGCCCTGATAGCGCCAGCCCGCCCCCTCGCTGGCGCGCCCGACCAGCATATGCTCCGGCCGAACCCCCAGCGTTCCGTCGCGCTCGCCGGAGATAAAATTGCATTCGCCGAGAAAACCGGCGACAAAGCGGCTATCCGGCTGGCGATAAAGGCTCTGCGGAGAGCCATCGCCGACGATTTCGCCTTTATCCATTATGATGATCCGATCGGAGAGATTCATCGCCTCTTCCTGATCGTGGGTGACAAACACCACCGTCAGCCCCAGTTCCTGATGCAGCTGTTTAATCTGAACCTGAATCGACTGGCGCAAATTTTTATCCAGCGCCCCGAGCGGTTCATCCATCAGCAGGATGTCCGGATTAAATACCAGCGCACGCGCCAGCGCGGCGCGCTGCTGCTGACCGCCGGAGAGCTCTCCGGGCAGGCGTTTGCGGTACTCTTCCAGACTGACCAGCGCCAGCGCCTCGCCAACCCGGCGCTCAATATCGACTTTCGCCAGACGACGCATGCGCAGCGGAAAAGCGACGTTCTCAAAGACCGACATATGCGGAAAGAGCGCATAGTTCTGAAACACCATGCCAATATTGCGATCGGCAATCGGGGCGCGGGTCACCTCCTTACCGGCGATCAGTACGTTGCCGCTATCGGGCCGTTCAAATCCGGCAATCACTTTGAGCAGCGTGGTTTTACCGGAACCGGAAGCGCCCAGCAGCGTACAGAATTCACCGCGCGCGACCTTCAGATCGATATGCGGCAGCGCCACCGTCGCACCGTAGGTTTTGCGAATGGCGTTGAGAGTGACATCTTTACCCTGCATTTGACGCATGTTTGCCTCCATTACGTTTTACCAGGCTCTGAATAATCAGGATCCCCGCCGTCGCCGCGATCAGCACGCAGGAGGCCGAAATCACCGTCGGGTCAAAATCGAACGCCAGCCCTTCATACATCAGCTTCGGCAGAGTTCGATTACGGATAGTGGTCAAAAATAGCGACATCACGACGTCGTCAAAGGAGGTCACAAAGGCAAACACCGCGCCGCCGATCATGCCGGGGAGCAAAAGCGGCAGCATAACGCGGCGAAACATCTGCCACGGCCTGGCGCCGAGGCTGTAGGCCGCCAGTTCCAGGCTGGGATCAAATCCTTTCAGCGCCGCACGCAGCGTAATAAAGGTGTAAGGCGTCGCCAGAACGGTATGGCCGAGGATTAGCGCCACCGAGTTGTTGATTAAGCCCAAAGGTCCGCACAGATAATACAGCGAGACCGCGGTAATGATGGCGGGGACCGACATGGGAATAATAAACAGCGTCTCCAGCCAGCTTTTGCGCGGCGAGCGTAGCTTATGAATCCCCATCGCGGCGGTCGCGCCCAGCACCATTGACAGAATGGTGACAATCAGCCCAATCCGCACGCTCTCGCCCAGCGCCAGCATCCATTTTCGATCGGTGAAAAAGTTGACGTACCAGCGCACGCCGTATTCCGCCGGCGGAAAAGTGGGGAAGCTGGTGGTGCCGAAGCTCATCGGGATAACAACCACAATCGGCAGAATCAGAAACAGCGCCACCAGCACGCCCGCGCCTGCGCTGATACGCCCGCCGCCGCTGCGCTGCGTTACCACCACCGACTGGCTGCCCTTGCCGCTAGCGCCGCCCATCAGCTTATCGAGGCCAAACAGACGATTAAACAACCACAGCGCGAACAACGTGGTTATCAACAAAACGCAGGCCAGCGCAGCGGCGATCCCCCAGTTCAGCTCGTCGGTAATATTGTGTGAAATCAGCTCCGCGACCATCCGCTGCGCCGGTCCGCCCATCAGCGATGGCGTAATGTAGTAACCGACCGCGTTCATAAAGACGATAACCGCGCCGGCAACCACGCCAGGGCGCGTCAGCGGCAGAATAATACGGGTAAAGACGCTGAGTGAATCCGCGCCCAGGCTCTGCGCCGCCTGCAGCAGCGAACTATCCAGCGAGCGGAATGATGCATAGAGCGGCAATACCACGAAGGGCATCAGCACGTGCACCATGCCAATCAGCACGCCGGTAAAGTTATACAGGAAGGCCACCGGCTGCGAAGTTATCTGCAGGGTCATCAAAAGATGGTTTAGGGGGCCGTTTTGCTGCAGCAGCGCGATCCACGCCGAGGTCCGCACCAGCGCGCTGGACCAGAACGGCAGCAGAACGGCGAAAAACAGCAGCTTCGCCATCGCCGGGCGCACGGAAGCCATCAGCCAGGCCAGCGGGTAGCTCATCACAATGCAGCCAATGGTTACCGCCGCCGCGATAACAAACGTATTTTCCAGAACGATGCGATAAATCGGGGTATCCCACAGGTGGAGATAGTTTTCGAGACTAAAATGCCCCTGCACCAGGAACCCTTGCTTCAGCAGCCCGGCAATCGGCCAGACAAAAAACAGCAGTAAAAAAAGCAGCAACGGTAGCGTCGCCACGAGGGCCAGCCCGGGCCATCGGATCCGCCGGGATGGGGTAAGGTTGTCAGTCAATATCGTTGCCACCATAACTCACTCCGTTCTGGACGGGCCCCTACCAGCGGTCCCGTCCGCCCAGTCATTCACTGAATCAACATCTGCGTCACACTCTCAACAGGCCGCCGCTACTGCGCGCGAACCTGGTTATAGCGCTCAATGATCGCCGGGCCATTTTTGTCCCACCATCCTGCATCCATAAACAGGGTGTGCTGCAGCCGTTCCGGCGTCGACGGCAAACGTTGCTGGCGCGCTTTGTCGATATACTGCATCGCGTCTTTCGTGGTCGGGCCATAGGCGATGTACTTGCTGAATTCCGCCTGATGTTTCGGCGCAATAATGTAGTTGAGCAGTTTCAGCGCGGCCTCGCGGTTGTGTGCCCCTTTAACCAGCGCGAAATAGCCAACCTGAGCGATGGAATCGTCCCAGGACATTTTGATCGGTACGCCGGAGTCGATGCCCGCCTGGAAGCGACCATTCCAGCCCAGCGCCATCACCACTTCACCGCTGGCGAGCGCCTGCACCGGCTCAGCGCCACTCTTCCACCATTTCGCTACGTAAGGTTTGATTTTCTTAATCTGATTCATTGCCCGATCGACCCCTTCCGGGGTACTCAGCGTTTTATAGACATCTTCCGGCTTGACGCCGTCGGCGATGAGCGCTGCTTCAATAACCGTGGCCGGTTCATCCTGTAAGGTGCGTTTACCGGGGAATTTCTTCACGTTCCAAAAATCGGCGAAGGTTTTCGGCTGCGGTTTACCTTCCGGGAAGGCTTTACTGGAGAAGCCGATCAGGGTGGAGAAAATTTCAGACGGCACACCGTAATCGTTGCGCGCGCCGGGGATAACATGCTGCTGATTGACCATTTCGGGGGTGATCTTTTCAAATACGCCCAGCTTGATGCCGCGGGCCAGCCGCGAACTGTTTTCCGTCACCACATCCCATGAAACGGTATTGGTATCCTGCATGGCTTTCAGTTTACTGACCTGCGGGTCGGTATCTTCGACGACATCAATACCGGTTTCTTTATTAAAGGGCTTTAGCCAGGCTTCACGAATCGCGTCCTGGTAGGCTCCGCCCCAGCTGGCAAAGTAGAGCTCATCCGCGTTGGCGGACAGGCTATAGCTCATGGTCAACAGGCCCAATGTCAGACAGCCTGCTTTGATCGATGGTTTCATCTGCTCACTCTCTCCTCGTTAAACATTCGCTTATCGGTGCACTCGCCAGCAGCGTGATGTTGGCTTTCACCCTTTGGCATTCTCATTGCATGCATTTGGTATACCAAGTGTTTCAAGGAGTCATTATGCAAGAAGTGGACCTGAATTCAGATCTGGGTGAAAGTTTTGGTCAATTCAGCGTGGGCGACGATGAAGCCATGCTGGATCTGGTGACGTCGGCCAACGTCGCCTGCGGTTTTCACGCTGGCGATGCGGTAGTGATGCACCGCACCGTCGCCCACGCCAAAGCGCGCGGGCTGGATGTCGGCGCGCATCCGGGCTTTCTTGACCTGTGGGGCTTTGGCCGGCGCACCATTACCGGCGATAGCCCGGCGGATGTCGGCAAAATGGTGGTGTATCAGCTAGGGGCCATGCAGGCGGTGGCGCGGGCCTGCGGCCATGCGATGACGCACGTCAAGCTGCACGGCGCAATGGCCACCCAGGCATTCACCGACGACGCATTATCGGCAGCCATTGTCAGCGCAATTCTGGCCGTCGACCGTCAGTTGATGCTGGTCACCACCCCACACAATGCGACAGAACGGGCGGCGCGCAAGGCCGGACTGCGCGTCGCCTGCGAAGTGTTCGCGGACCGCAGCTACGGTGAGAACGGACTTACCCTCCCGCGGCACCTCCCGGATGCCATCATTCACGACCCCGAGCGTGCCGCCAGCCGTGCGCTGCAAATGATTGAGGAACAAGCGATTCGTACCATTAGCGGCGCAAGGATCCCAATGCCCGTGCACACCATCTGCGTTCACGGTGATAACCCGCGGGGCGTCGCTATCGCCCATACCTTACGTGAACGACTGACCGCCGCTGGCGTCGTTATTCGGCCACTCAGCCAGTTGAGTCACCTATAAGTCGCTGCGACATAAATGAACAAATGACGCGCAATAACAGTGCGCAATTGCACCATCGACAGGCAAACGCCGGTTACTACCACCACACCATCGTCATGCCGCAGGGGCATGACCTGTAAAGGAGAGAGAGATGAAAGACAGGATTGAATGCCGTGAAAGACTGCGCGGAATTTTCAATATCACCGTGACACCGTTTACCGCGCAAGGCGATATTGATTTCGCGGGGCTGGGCGCCAATATTGAGCGCGTCATCGGCCTCGGCTACGACGGTATCCTGATCGGCGGAACCTATGGCGAATTCCCGACCCTCAGCGTTGAGGAGCGCGCCGCGATTTTCCGCCACGTTATGCAAGTCGTGGGCGATCGCGTTCCGGTTATGCTGTGCAGCGCGGGTTCCGACGCCCGGGTGGTTCGCGAACTGACCACGCTGGCAGGCGACCTCGGCGGCCTGCCGATGGTCACGCCGCCTTTTGTTTCCGAAGTCACCGATGCGCAAATCGTAAGCTTTTTCCAGCAAATGGCGCCGTTATCCAGAACCGGGATTCTGGTCTACAACGCGCCGGGCATCGGCATCACCTTATCCCCTGCTCTTCTGGAGCAACTGGCGGATATCCCGCAGGTGGTGGGTATCAAACAGGGCGATCTCAATCCGACCGTCATCGATCAAATCGCCAACCGCTTATCCGGCCGTGTGCGTCTGTTCTGTGCCTCCGATCTGGCGTTTTTAGGCCCCATGATGTGCGGCTTCGACGGGATCAGTACCACCAACAGCGGCGCCCTGCCGGAGCTGGTGTTAGCCAGCTTCCGGGCGCTGGAGCAAGGCGATGCCGCCACCGCCAGAGAATTACACCGCTTATGGTACGGCTTCCGCGCCCTGGCCCGTCGCCACGGCCAGCCGCAACTGGTGAAAGCCGCCATGAATCTGCGCGGCTTCAACGGCGGACATGTGCGTTCGCCGCTGATCGATGTCAGCCCGGAAGTGATTGCCGAAACCCGGGCGGAGCTTCTGCGCCTTGCCGCCGACACGCGCAGCGGCGTCACGCTAACGGCCTGAGATTCCTGAAAAGATGAATACGCCGCCCGATTTAACGCGGCGTTTAACCAAAGAGAACACTATGTCAGCACCATTTCTCGCGCCGCGCATGCGGCGAGTTCGCCCATCGCCGACAGCGGCCATTGCCGATCGGGTACGCGCTCTCCAGCAGCAGGGGATCGACATTATTAGCCTTGGCCTCGGTGAACTGGATTTTGCCACACCGGCGGCGATCGGCCAGGCCGGTATCAACGCTATCCACCAGGGTGAAACAAAATACACCGCCGTCGGCGGTACCGTCGCCCTGAAAGCCGCCATCATGGATAAATTCGCCCGCGACAACGACCTGCGCTTTACCCCCCAGGAGATCATTGCCGGAACGGGGGCTAAGCAGCTGATTTTCAATGCGCTGCAGGCGACGCTAAGCAGTGGTTTGCAGGCCATTATCCCCGCGCCGTACTGGGTCTCCTATCCCGATATGGTCGCGCTGGCGGATGGCGAACCCGTCATCGTTCCGACCAGCGAGCAAGACGGCTGGAAACTCACGCCGCAATCTCTGGCCGCCGCCATTACCCCGCATACCCGCTGGCTGATCCTCAACTCGCCCTCCAATCCCACGGGAGCGCTGTACAGCCGCGCGGAATTGCTGGCGCTGGCGGAGGTGCTGCTGGCCGCACCGCAGGTGCTGATTCTGGCAGATGATATCTATGAGGCGCTGCGCTACGACGGCGCACCATTCTGCACGCTGGCGCAGATTGCGCCCGGACTACGCGATCGCATTCTGACGGTGAATGGGCTCTCAAAGGGCTTTTCCATGACCGGCTGGCGCCTGGGCTACGCGGCCGGGCCCGCGTGGTTAATTTCCGCGATGACCATTTTGCAGTCGCAGAGCACCTCCAACCCATGTTCGCTGGCGCAGGCGGCGGGGGTCGCCGCCCTCAACCAACCCGCCGATTTCCTGCCCCAGTGGCTGGCTATCCTCACTCAACGCCGCAATCGGGTAATGGCGCTGATTGATGAGGTCAACGGAGTCAGCGCGGCGACGCCGCAGGCCGCATTTTATGTCTTCGCGAATTGCTCCGGCCTGATCGGTCAATCGACCCCGGCGGGCGATCGGCTCCATGATGACGTCGCGGTTGCCGATTACCTGTTAACCGCAGCCCATGTCGCCACCCTCCCGGGAACCGCATTTGGGATGCCAGGATATCTGCGGCTGGCCTACGCGCTGGATGATGCCCAGTTGGAATTAGCCTGTCAGAGCATCGCCCGCGCCTGCGGGGAACTGCGCTGATGCTTTAGTCGACAGTTGACGCCAGCGCAGAGGTAATCTGCTCACGCAGCGAGTTGCTTAATAGCATAAACTCGCTGTTCTCCGCGCTGGTGTTGCGGTTTTCGATTAATGCCAGTTTGACGCCTGGCCAGGTAATCGTATTGTGCCAGGTACCTTTTGGGATGCTGTACACCTTATAAGGTTCCATTGGAATATATTGAAAATGAAATTTCGCGGTATCATTCTCATCAATAACCAATAGCGTACATTTCCCATCTAACAGAATAAAAACTTCGTCTGTCAATAAATGGCGTTCAAGCGTATCGATATGCTGGATATCATTTTCGGGCTTCCAGTTTTTTATTCCGACAAACCAGTCAGCGCTTTCAACCATACACTGCAGGCCAGTACCGTCATATTGTCCAATTTTTACCGAGCATTGCATTACTTTTTCCTCAGAGCCGCGCGCGGGCGTACGAATCCCCTGGCACCTGCGCGCTAGTTAAATCGTTCGCGATAAAATCTAGTGATTAAAATCGTGATAAATTATCTAAAGTTCTTCGCTTTACCGCTGGATCCAGAAATACGAATATAGTCTTGCAGCGTTTCTTTGGCCTTATTTTCCATATTTATCATCATAGACATGAAATCAATATCTGGCGTCTCTTGCAGCATCGTTCTCAATCCCTCTTTGCAGTTGACAAACGTGTCGGTGCAAACGTTAATTTTATTAATACCGCAAATAACGGCCTGACGAATATTTTCTTCCCCGGAGTCAGACCCCCCGTGAAGCACTAGCGGTTTCTGAGTAGCCTGTTTAATTTGGCTGATACGGTCAAAATCAATTTTAGGTGCACGATTGGTAGGGTATTTACCATGCGCGGTCCCCACGGCTATCGCCAGCGCATCAACGCCTGTAGCCTCAAAAAAATGGACAGCGTCTTCAACACGAGTATATAGATCAAATTTTTCATCATCCGCGTTGGCGGCCTGACCAATAAAACCGATCTCTCCTTCGACGGTCACATTTTGTGAGTGGCATAAAGTCACTACATCTTTGGTACGCCGAATATTCTCTTCCAGCGGGTATTCGGACGCATCGATCATGATGGATGAAAACTGGTGGCGAAAAGCGTGAGTAATACGCTCATAGTCTTTGCCGTGATCGAGATTCAGCGCTACCGGTACGGTTGCACGCGCCGCCAGAGTCCGCACAATCTTAGAGATAATTTCACCATCACCGTGCTTACTCATTTGCCCTTGCCCTATATTAATAATGATAGGTGCATTCTCTTCTTGTGCCGCCCGAATCGCCCCACGGACTAACTCAAGATTAATAACACTGGCGGAAATAACACCATAGTAATGTTGGTTAGCATCATCTAAAATAGTTTTCATTGTGACATACATATTTTATACCTCTGCATAGAAAGTGATTTTATACAGCACTCATCCTTTCCAGATTTTTAAATATCCGGAATAATAGATGAACTCTTTAACTAATGGATAAATTTATAGTGCGTCTATTTCTTTTGCCATTCCGGTGAGCAATAAATCTATCTTCTCCATTTCATAAGTTGATAAGACTGATTTCAGCCATGACTCACATTTAACCGTCGCCATTTTCGCTACCGTATATTTAACTTGCGGCACGCTTAATGGCGTAACGCTAAGTTCATCAACACCGGCAGCAATCAGGAAAGGTAGCATCTTTTCATTCGAAGCTATTTCACCACAAACGTGAACGGGAATAAGATTTTTTTTTGCGGCATCGATAACCTGCTTAATCGCACGTAACACTGCCGGATGATGCGGCTGATATAAGTATTGGACTTTATTATTATTTCGATCGCTGGCGGTAATATACTGCGTGAGATCGTTACTCCCGATACTGAAAAAGTCACAGTAGCTGGCAAAAACATCAGCAAGCATGGCGGCGGCAGGTGTTTCAACCATAATACCGACGGGAATATTCCCGTCATACGCAATCTGCTGCGCACTTAATGACTGCTTAATATCAGCTATCAGCGCCTTTGTTTCCCAGAGTTCTTCCAGCGTGGCAATCATCGGAATTAATATTTTAATCCGGCCAAACGCCGAGGCGCGGATAATCGCCCGCAGCTGCTGTCTGAAAATATCTTTATTATCAAGACAGTAGCGAACGGCTCGATAGCCAAGAAATGGGTTCTCCTCCGCAGGAATGCCAATGTAATCCACTTGCTTATCCCCGCCGATATCCAGGGTACGGATAACAATCTCCTTTTCTGCCATAAGCAAAGCCAGTGATTGATAAAAATGAAACTGCTCCTCCTCATCGGGAAACCGATCCCGGTTCATATACAAAAACTCGGTCCTGACCAGGCCAATACCATCAGCATATTGTTCGAGGGCTTTCTGAGCTTCGTTGAGCGCCGTAATATTGGCGCATACGGTGATCCTCTCAGGCGTAAGCGCAGCATCTATAACAAAACGTCTTATTGCTTCTTTACGCTGTGCTAATTGTGTAATTAGCTGTTGGTACCGCGCGATACATTGCTCATCAGGATCAAGGTAGATAATCCCACTGTCGCCATCAACGATCGCTGACTGACCGTCTATCAAGCTGTCGAGATCCACCGAGACACCAACAATGGCCGGGATCCCCAACTCTTTAGCCAGAATCACCGAGTGAGAAGTCACCCCACCACGACAAGTGATAAACCCCTGCAGCTGGTCAGGATTATAGACGATGGTATCTGCTGGCGTCAGTTCATCCGCAACGATAATCATTTTTTGCAGGCAATCGGATAGCTCAACGATGGTTTTATTCGCCAGGCAGTCTAGCAGCATTTTTTCTATCGCACGAACGTCCTCAACGCGCTGATTCAAATAAGCCGACTTCGCCTTTAATAAACACCCAACCAGCCTCTCCGTTTCTTTGATAACCGCCTGCTCAGCGCATAGTGTAGAGAAAATATTCTCACGGATATTTTGAATATAATCTTCATCCTGCAACATTAGCAGATAAGATTTATAAACCTTAGCCATTTCATCGGTGTACTGCTGTAATGCTTGCTGATGAAATTTAGCCATGCTTACAATACAGTTCTGTAATGCAGTTAAAAAACGTTCCCACTCACATGAGGGCTCTCTGGCGCCATGATATTCAGCATGCCTGTGATTATTACGCACCACCTGAATCTGACAAAAAGCAACTCCTGGTGACGCCGCAATGCCGTTCAAAATATACATATCAGACCTCAACTATTCGAATAATCTTGAGTAAGCGATTCACTATTTAATGCTAATCTCAAAATCGTCAACTTCAGGCTCCTCTTCAGTGCCATCTTGCTGATCGGATGCTTTTAATACTGGTTTGAGGATGGTTAATACTGCGGCAGTAATCAGGCTGCCGATGATTAACGCGGCGACAAATCCCCATGGGTGTCCCATGATGGGAATAACAAAGATCCCGCCGTGAGGAACAGTACTGGTAACGTTCCACAGCATCGTTAGCGAGGCGGCTGTGGCGGAACCGACCATACAGGCAGGGATGACCCGCAGCGGATCGGCAGCGGCAAACGGCAGGACTCCTTCAGTGATAAAGCATAATCCGAGAGGAAACGCGGCCTTCGCTGCTTCAATTTCTCCCTGCGAATAGCGTTTACGCCGGGAAATAAACACGGAAATCGCGACACCAATGGGGGGAACCATGCCTGCAACAATTTTTGCCGCTTCCGGGCCATAAATCCCCTGAGCCAGCATGGCGTTCGAAAAAAGAGACGCGGATTTATTTACCGGCCCGCCAAGGTCAAAACCCATCATCGCGCCAATAATACCCCCGAGTACCATCCTCGACCCACCCATAAGTCCCCCCATCCAGTCAATGACCGCTGCCTGGGCGATGGCAACCGGACGTCCCAGAAATAGATAGAAAGCCAGGCCAATAATCAGGGTTGAAAGCAAGGGGATAAATAGCACCGGCATCAGCCCCTGCATACTGGAAGGGAGCTTTAAGTAACGACGGATAGCCAGTATAACGTAGCCCACCAGGAATCCAGCCAACATGCCTCCAAGGAACCCGGCTTTAATTTCAATGGCCACAAACCCCAGAATCAGTCCGGGGGTAATACCCGGACGATCGGCAATGGAATAGGCAATGCCAGCAGTAAGAACCGGGACAACCAACCCCATTGCAACAACGCCAAGCTGATTGATAAACCAGGGCAACGTTTGCGTCGCATTGGCAACAAATGCACCGCCAAATATTTTTGCAATCGCCATGCAAAGACCCGCGGCGACAACGACAGGAATCATGTAGGAAACGCCGGTCAACATATGCTTCTTGAAACCGATACTGTAAGACATACTATCGCCCTCATATTTAGGGTTAACTATTTTTGCATTTTTTCTTGTATTTTTTGAATCAAAGACTTAGGTGACTTGACTACGGTAGAAATAGGGACTTCGACCACGTTTTTATCTTTAAAACGTTCTAAACCGCCGATACCAATATCAGTTGCAAAAATAACAATATCCGCATTAGCGATATCTTCCGGGCTGAGCTTATCGTCTACCCCAATAGATCCCTGAGTTTCAACTTTAATGCTATGCCCCAGGCTCAAGGCGGCCTGGATCAGTTTTTCTTTGGCAATATAGGTATGAGCAATTCCGGCAGTACAGGCGGTAATTCCAACAATATTCATCATACACTCCAGGTTATTCAAAGGCAGAGACGAGCTCATCCGTCGACTCTGCTGAGAGTAATTTCTCGCAAGTTTCCTCTTTTCCTAACATGCGAGCCACTTGTGACATCATTTTGACGAAATAATCATTTTTATCTTTTTTGTTTACGGCAAAAAGAATAATAACCTTCACTCTATTGCCATCTAATGATTCCCATTCAATTGGTTTTTTTAATAAACCAATAGCAATGCAGGTATTGTTAACAAAATCCGATTTGCCGTGAGGAATTGCAATAAAGCCACCAATTCCCGTCTTACCCTCATTTTCACGCTGGTAAACATCCTGAATAAAAGCAGCAGGATCGTTAACAGCGCCATCCTTATATAACAGATCAATTAATAATTCGAGCGCCTGCCGTTTATCCGTCGCTGGCATATTAATTTGCAGGGCATTTTTATTGATAACATCTGAGAGTATCATAAAACTTATTCATCCTGGTATCTGCGTAGTGTCAGTGTACTAATCTAGTGTATAAAAAAACGAAGTAAGTTCATCGATCGCCTGCTCTTCATCTTCCCCCTCTATCTTAATAATAATTTTGTCATTTTTGCATGCCCCCATACTCAACACAGAGGTAAAACTTTTGGCATTAAAAATCTCACCATCTTTTTCAAAGGTAATTTTACTCAGATAAGAAATAGATTTATCAACAAAGTCTGCAGCAGGTCTGGCGTGCAACCCCTCATCACTTTTAATAATAAATTCGCACATTTTCATATCACATCCTCATACTTGCTCTCATCTATTAAAAATCTATATAACTCTTGCTCAGAGATACAGTCGCGTAGATATTTCATTATCTCATCGTTTTCCACCATGCCCGCCAACATGGTGTAAAACCCAGCAATGTTGCCATCAATTTTACCATCTGGCGCTCTTTTAAAACCGACCATAAAGACGACATCGACATTCTGCTCTCCTCCCCAATCGATAGGTTCGCGGAGTATAGCTAGTGATATAAAATTTGCCTTCACCAGACTGGGATCTCCGTGCGTCAGAACAACGCCAGAGGCAATTTCTGTCGAGGAGGCCTTTTCTCGCTCTAATACTGAGGATAGATATTTTTCATCACAGCAGCCAGAAGTCGTCGCCTGGTGGCAAATAAATTCCAGTACAGCATTACTATTTTTAACTTTTGAAATAACGAATATCATCTCAGGAAATATATACTGATGATAGCTTTTTATCCTACCATCCGTTTTTTTCTGTAGCGTTTGCAACATCTTATTCTTTTGCATCTTCTTGACGGTTTCTTTAATCAGAGAGAGATCGTAAGGCAGCAGTACATCATTAACCTGAATAACAGTCTCTTTACTACGCTGTAGCGGCACTGTACTCACAACCAGGTCACAGTAATTATTATCCAGCTGATCCAGCTCTCTCAGCGAAAAAATGCCCACTATTTCAACCTGAGTGATTGCCCGCTGTATTTTTTGTGCAACAAACTGGGAGATGCCAATACCATAATTACAGATAATCGCAACTCTAATTTTCTTAAGCGCTAAGCTTTGTGCATTTTTAATACATAGGGTAATCAGACTAATTTCTTGTTCGTTCAACGTCAGAGAATAACGCTGTTCATATAGTAAACTACAAAGTTCCACTTCAAGATATAAATCAAGATAAGAAAATTTGACCTGCCGAATCAATGATTGAGAAGCACCGGTTTCAGCTCGATTCATACCGAAGAGATTGCGATAGATCATCGGGCGAATGAGTAAAATCAAACGCCATAATAATTGTTTATCCCTCAGCAACCCATGACTGACTACATGACTCAATGATAAAATAAATTCCTGAATAGTTTCCCCCAAATGCAGTGGTGAAGCGCAAAGCTGGCCCCTGATGCTCTCATCGTTAACATCGTTTAACTCACTGGTTAGTAAAACAAGAGTTGTATATTGTACGTCATCATCTGAAAAAATAAGCCCAGTTGACGCATGTAATTGTAGACAGAGATAATGCGCCATTTCCCGCTCCGGGCAGGTTTCCATAGCTTCTGATGCAGCCGCAACCAAGCGATCACCAACCATCTTCCGACGATGTATAACAAGCACTAAGGAAAATATCAGCCATACGCAAGAATCATAGGTATAAGAGATATTATATTTTTTCTCTAATTCCTCAATCGCTTTCATAATCAATTCAAAATAGTGCATTTCTTTGGCAAACATAATCTTGAGAGTGAAATAATCAGCATCATCAAAATATTTTTTATTGGGAATATGCGCGGATGAATAAAGATGCTTTGCAGACTCTTTTTTCTGACAGAGTTTCAGTTCAATAAATAAGTACCAGAATAATTTACGTCGAATGACTTCAGTGCAGGATAAGCTGTAGACTGCACTAGATTTGAATAGTTCAATACCGAAAGGCAACAGCCAGGACTCAACTTCGAGTAGGTATTTTTTTATCGCTCCTTTATCTAAATAAACGCAATCAGCCAACTCTTGAGCCGACACCTCAGGCTGTACCAACAGCATCATTAGCATACGACACATGCGGTTTTTTATACGTTCATCAATTTTATTTTCAACAAACGTCGTGGCTATTTTTTCGTAGGCTGTTTTTTCCATTTCGAGGAAAAAACCTTTATTAGTTTTAGCTACCAGTCGACCTATATTATGATTAACAACCTCATTTCTGATAACATCAAGATCGCTCCTCACTGTTTTTTCTGAGTAAGACACCTCATCAGCAATATCTTTTACTGTGACATAATCTCTGATCATCCAAAGTAGTTCAAAAATTTTACGTTGTCTCACAGTAAATAACATCACGGCAATTACCCCATCAGAAATAATTATTGCAACAATATTATGATCCAGCATCAACCTGCTTCATTCTTACTATCATCGATAGTAGCAGTGACAATTTTTTAAGCAAAGTCAATTAATGACACAATCCTTTGGTCATTATTCTTTTTTTTCCATATTCGGTGGATCAAGATCACATTTATCAATGTTGGCACACAAACACAATTACTGCGAAATACATCACACTTTATTCACTGAGAATGAAGATTTTAGCATGAGCCATCACATTTCACTGTCAGTCTCTTTTTGATTGAGGGAAAAACATTGTTCAGGAATCAATAAGGCAGATACCAATATGGTATCAGGAGGGAATACGCTAATGGCGGTTAATTCATGGTAATCAACAACCGCCAATTAGGCCAGATAATGCTGCCGCTTACATCGCCAGCCCGCCTCCGCCGCTGAACGGCTGCTCCCCGGCAATTTTCATGACTTCCGCCCCCAGGGTCACAAACGGCGCCCGGCGGCTGGCATAGATCAGGCCGCCAGATTTTGGACGTACCGCTTTGACCATATCGGTGAGCGGATCGATGATTTCGGCGACCACATCGTCGCGGTTAACCCATTCGCCGGGCTGTTTCAACTGGACTAAAATGCCGGTTGCCGGAGCGGTAACAATCTCCCCGGCGGAAAACGGCAGCATCAGCGTTTCCTGCGCTGGAACCGCAGGCTTAACGCCCGCCAGCACGCCACGGTATTGCAGGTAGCGGTACAGCCGTTCAGCATCATCGCAGGCGGTGGCGTGATTAACATCCTGCTGACCACGCAGCTCGACGGTGACCGCCATGCAGCCGGGCCGCTGCTGTCGCCACGATGGATAGCGGGCGGCCAGACGATGCCACGGCAAGCCGCAGGCCTCATCAAACGAGTTGCCGCCGCTCTCCTGCGACAGCAGCACGGCGCCGATCCCCAGAAACGCCGCCAGCACACCGGCTTCGCTCTGCCAGGCAGGATCGGCATACAGATGTAAAATCGCCCGATCGTCGCAGTGCAGATCCAACACAAGGTCGGCATCGCAGGCGAGGCTCAACAAATGATGACGCAGGGCCTGAACTTCATTGCCGACGGGAGCGGCCGCTAACGCGCTCTGCATTGCGGCGCGCACCCGTTGCAGATACCCGGCTCGCGACACCGGCGATTCCACGTTTAAGTGCTGGCACGCCAGTGCCGCCAGATCGGGGAAGTCGCGGTTAAAATTGCGCCCGCTTCCGAGGTCGAAGCGGCCAATGCCGCTATTGAGCAGCACCTGAGCCAGTCCCGGCGGGTTCGCCACCGGCACCAGAATGATTTCGCCGCGCAGCTCACCGCGCCGTTCCGCCTGGTTCAATAATCTTTTAAGATAATGCAGAACCAGCATGCCCGGAATTTCATCGGCGTGCAGCCCTGCCTGCAGATAGACTTTTTCTCCTGTTCCGGGCTCGCCGAAATGAAAATGACTTAATTGCCGCTGCCCACTAAGGACATGCTCAGGTAATGTATAGTGTTTAATTCTCATTGGACGTCCTGGTTGTGATAAAGAAAGCCCGGCTTGACCGTATCGATCATAAGATCCTTGAAATTCTGCGCCGGGATGGCCGCATTTCTTATCAGAAGCTCTCGGAGCAGGTAAATCTCACCGCTCGTCCCTGTCTGGAACGCGTGCGTAGCCTTGAGCGCGAGGGCATTATCCGCGGCTACAGCGCCATCATTGAACTGCCCGATCCGGAGCACGCTTTTATCGTTCAGGCGCAAATCGCGCTGGCCGACCATGGCCGCTCGCAGCCGATGTTCGAACAGGAAATGCGCCAGACGCCGGAAGTGCTGGATTGCTGGCTGGTCAGCGGCAGCTTCGACTTTCTGGTGCGCATCGGCTGCCGTAGCATGACCCACTACTGCCAGCTGGCGGATAGATGGCTAACCAGTAAAAAATTCCACGTCGATAAAATCGTCACCCTGACGGAGCTGCAGTCCATTAAGCGCACCTGATCAGCCGCGACGAATAAAGGCCAGCCAGCGTCGCTCGGCGCGTGAAAAGGCGAAAATCAGCATAAAGGTGCAGAGCAGATACAGCGCGGCGGCCATCAGAAACGGAATAAACGGCGAATAGGTCATGGCGTAGAAAGCGCGCGCCACGCCGGTAATATCCAGCAAAGTCACGGTGCTGGCCAGCGACGTGGCGTGCAGTAAAAAGACCATTTCATTATTCAGCGCCGGGATCCCCCGTCTGAGGGTGGCGGGCAGGACAAGACGGCGGACGATTTGCCATTTTCCCATACCGTAAGCCTCTCCGGTGATCCACTCCTGGCGCGGAAAGGTCAGCATCATCCCCGCCAGCAGTTCCGCGACGTAGGCCGAAGTATTCAGCACCAGCGCCAGGGTGGCGCAGAAGGTGGCATCGCGAAACAGCAGCCAGAATGGCTGGTCGTTCTGCCAGCCGGTCTGCACGATATCGAACTGCGACAGCCCGTAATAAATCAGCATCAACTGCAGATAAAGCGGCGTGCTGCGGAAAAACCAGGTAAATGCGCGGATGGGTACCGACAGCACGCGCGGGCCGTAAACCTGCCCTACCGCCATCAATATCGCCAGCGCCATGCCGGGAACGATGGCGAGCAAAAACAGCTCCGCGGTCACCGCCAGACCGCTCGCGGCGCCGTTGCCGTCGCTCCATAAATAGCCGGGAATCGCAGCGATAAAGGTTTGCAGATTCATAGCGCCGCCCCCGCCGTCGAAGAACGCAGGGCATAACGTTTCGCCAGACGGTTAAACAGCCAGCTGGAAAGCGCGGTGATAACCATATAAATCAGCGACACCAGAAAGTAGAACAAAAACGGTTTTTGCGTGGCGCGGCCAGCCTGTTCGGCCAGCCATACCATATCCTCCAGACCGAGGATCGAGACCAGCGCCGATGCTTTCATCAGCCCCAGCCAGTTATTGTTGATCCCTGGAATAGCAAAGCTCAGCATCTGCGGCAACATCACCCGGCGGAATACCGTCCACGGACGCATACCGTATGCCTGCGCCGCTTCGGTTTGCCCGCTATCAACGGTAAGAAACGCGCCGCGAAACGTCTCGGTGTAGTAAGCCCCGAACACAAAGCCAATCGCCAGCACGCCGGAAATAAAGGTATTGAAACGAACGGGCCCCAGACCGACCAGCCCCAGCAGCTGGTTCACCAGCATTTCGCCGCCAAAAAACAGCAGCAGCATAATCACCAGTTCAGGGATACCGCGCACCAGCGTGGTATAGCCAGTAGAAAACACGCGCAGCCACGGCGGGCCAAAAAGTTTAATCAGCGCGTTAATCAGCCCCAGCAGCAGGGCCACCAGTAATGAAGAGAACATCACGCACAGCGAAAGCGCCGCGCCGCGTAACAGCAATGGTAAATAGTCTGCGACCATGTTCAGCCTTCCACGGGTGTCGTAAACGGGCGCCAGTCAATGGCTGCGCCCTTGCCTTTACGACTTATTTGCCATAGATATCAAAGCTAAAGTATTTTTTCTGGATGGCATCGTAGGTACCGTCGGCACGGATTGCCTTAATGGCGCCATTCAACGCATCGCGCAGCGCCGGATTGTCTTTATTGACCGCGATCCCAACGTCGGAAGAGATGCCGCCATCCTGGATAACCGGGCCGGCAAAAGCAAATTTCTGCCCACGGGGAGTATCAATAAAGCCGGTCGCCGCCTGGATATTATCCTGCAAAGAGGCGTCGATACGCCCGGAGAGCAGGTCGAGATAGACATTGTCCTGGTTGGCGTAACTGACAATCTTCACGCCATGACTGGCCCAGTTTGCCTTAGCAAACGCTTCATGAGTGGAGCCCGTCTGCACGCCAACGGTCTTGCCTTTCAGGCTGGCGACATCCGGCAGTAGCGGGCTACCCTTACGCGCCACCAGTTGCGCCGCGCTGCGATAGTAGCGGTCGGTAAAGTCCACTTCTTTTTTGCGCTCATCGGTAATATTGAGCGAAGCAATAATGGCATCGTATTTATGCGCGTTGAGGGCGGCGATCATACTTTCAAACGGCTGCTTCACAAAAACGCATTTCGCTTTCAGCTGCGTGCAAAGCGCGTTGGCGATATCAATATCAAAGCCGGTAATTTCCCCGCTGGGCGCCAGAACATCGAAGGGCGGGTAGCCGCCATCAACGCCAAAGCTGATGGTGTCAAACTGCTGGGCGGCAAGCGGCGCGCTAAGCGCCATACAAGCCAGTAAAGCGGCAAGGCGTATTTTCATTTTCGGATTCCCCGGAGTTGGCGCGATGATTAAAAACGCAGTGAGAGGCAGGTCAGCCCGCCATCCATCTTCTTAAATTCGCTGGTATCAAGTTGCACGATCGGCATGCCCAGCTTACTGATTTCACTCAGGGTATAGGGGTACCCCTGCGGCGTAATTAAGGTATCGTTGATCCACAGCGTATTTCCGGCGTAGGACTCTTCCTCCGGGATAACGGTGCGGTTAAAACCGCTAAACGCCGGGTGGTTAACATAGCCTTCCGTCAGCAACAGCGTATTGCGGCCAACATAGTTGACGATTGATTTCAGATGCAGGCCGGCACTGACCTCAACCGCCGTCACGCGATAGCCGTGCGGCTCAACGGCAGCGGCAAACTCGCGGATCCCCTGCTCGTCAGTGCGCGCCGTCAGGCCGATAAAAAACTGTTTATCCACCAGCAGCACGTCGCCGCCGTCCATATGTCCCTGCTCGCTCATCTGCACCAGCGGGCGAAAACCCGCCAGAAGCGGAGCGATGGTATCCACTTCCCCCCGACGACTCGGCGCGCCCGGATGGGTAATCACCGCCAGTTCCGGCATCACTACGGCGGTATCTTCAACAAAGTGCGCGTCCGGATAATCCTCTGCGGCAGGCAGTACGGTGACCTTGAGGCCAAGCCGTAACAAGGTTTCTATATAGGCAAGAAACTGACGGGTGGTATTGGCAACATCCGGTGCGCCTAACCGGGCGGTTGTTTGCCCGGCACCGCAGGTCGCGGCCGGTAAACGAGCGATAGCTTGGGTAAAATGCATTGATAACCCTCTGATGGCATTGGTCTGTATTATTCCCGGAACGGGTTAATTGATTATTAAATAGATGCCGCCACCAGTCAGGCTGAATCGCCCGCCGTCACCCCCGATTTACGCTGTATACGCCCGCGGGGACGACGCATTCCGCTGTAAAGGACGTACGCTTTATCGGATAAGGCGAGGCAGTTATGCACGTTTTTGGGGATGTTTCGTTTATCAGCGCGAATGTTTTTCAGCGGAGTTTTGGCGAAAGCTTGATGGCGTTTATTCGTTTGCTGCCCTGATGCAGTTTGCCGGATGACGAGTTTAGGTTGTTTTTTTATAACGTTCAGCGCCCGGGTAGTTACAGATTGATTGTTGACTCACCGCAGCGGGGTTGGGCGCATCAAGGAAACCTGGCGGGAACGCAGGCGCGCATCCAGGACTGGCCGCCAGGACGGCGGCCAGAGGGCGGGTCGAGACAGGGACAAAATTGCCGGGAGCAATTTTGAACAGCGCTTGCGCTGGCCCTGGAAGGGCGAGTCCCAGGGATGGGACGAGTAGCGTCGAGTCCCGCCCGGTCCGCCAGATGAAGCCGGAGTGGAGCGGACCGCGCAGCGGCAGGTTTTCAGCGCAATGCCGGGGGTCATGGGGGCGGGCGAAACGCCCCCATGCCGTTCACAGGCTGCGAAGATGACCAATATCCTCGTATTTATAGTGAACGGAACAGTCCACTAAGCAAAACCAGGCGAAAACTAAAAATGCGACATTTTCGCCAAAACCACCTTTTAACTAAAGGCTTCCGGCCAACAATAAAACCAACCGCTATTCGCCTTACCGGATGCGTTATTCCCGGATAGGGTTATTATCCGCCAGCACCAGCCCAATCAGTTTTTTAATCGGCATCGCTTTGTAAAAATACCATCCCTGAATCAACGCATTTTCATCGAAGGATTTAACAAATTCAAAATCCATTTTGCTTTCCACGCCTTCAAAAACAATCTGTTTATTCAGCCCGTAGACCACATCGAGAATCGACATCAGAATAGTGCGCTTATACGCATTCTTTAGCCCGTTGACAAAAAACTTATCCAGTTTGACCTCATCATAAAAGACTTCGGTTAACCACAGTAAATTTGATGCCCCGGTACCGAAATCATCGAGCGCAATTTTTAAACCACGATTCATCGCCTCTCGTGAGAATGCGGCAATTTTTTTATAATATTCGTCACTTCGCTCAGTAATCTCAATTTTAATCTGCTGCGGACGAATATGATTATCGCGTAAGATGAGCACAAGGCGCGCAAGAAAGTGGGGATCATTAATTTCATACTTACCAATATTCATCGCCAGCGTGAAATTCTTATCCGCATTCAGAATCGGTTTTAATTCTCTGATCGATTTTTTAACAACCAGCGTCGAGATCTCGTTATACACATTCAGCTTTTCCGCCATCGAAATAAACAGTTCAGGCGATACCTGGCCGAAGATCTTGTCATGCCAGCGAACCAGCGCTTCCACCCCCACAATGCGTTCATTTTTCGCACAGACTATCGGTTGATACTCCAGATAGATTTTTTGATTAACGAGCGCTTTCTTCAGCCGAAACTCCAGCGAACGTCGCGCATTAAGATAGCTCAGAATGGCGTAGACAAACACCACCCCAACAATAAAAGCGAGACTGATGATTAACGCCATAAAGGCCAGGGGAAGTGAATGGAAACCCTGTTTACTTTCAGCCAAATGGGCGCACAAATCATATTGACTGCTGCACAACCTGACTTTTACTAATGACGCTGAATTTCCATTCGTTTTATTCTCATTGAGGAAAACATGACGACCGTTTAAGGTGCTCAATGAAAAATCCAGCCCCCTGTTCTGCTGCGAGAATGAACGAAAGGCGAATGGAGAAGTAAAAGAGACGATATTATCATATTGAGTCATATCCATGACAACACCATAGGGAAGGTAATTTTTCATCCCCTGGTAAATATTATAACCGTTCGACACGACATATTTATTATCAGGCAATAACAACGGTTTTTCGAACATCCCCCAATTAGCGGTACAGACCAGTTTTCCCTTCTCAACAATGCCTAAATCTTCAACATTTGAATATTGCCAGACAATCTCCCGCAAAGCCACAATCGCCTGCGTACCGCAGCTATTAATGCGTCGCGCCTGAACATGACTGATGGAAGAGACGATTTGCGCGGTCACATTTTCAGCATGACTCAGTAACTCACGGCCCTGGTCAGATAAACGACCCCGCTGAATATGCAGCATAAGAGAATTTGTCAGGAGAACGCTAAGCAACACCGTCGCGCCACCACCTGCCAGCAGCCATTTCTTTTTGTTGATAAATTTCATCTTTGCACAGCTCTCGCCTGGCGTCGTGACGTTCCGAGGATGGTTTTAGGAATATTCACCTAACTTACTCAGAAAAAAGCATATTTTCCAGATATATCCAACACTCTTTTCATAATTCCTCCATTTTTAAGCTGCGTTCGCTGACTAAACTAGTATCATGCCGTGAATTGTTTCAGGATGAGATAGCAACGTAATGAAAGATAGCAATAAACACCGTTGGGCGGCGGTACTGGTCGTGGCGATCGTCGCTGGTGGCGCGTACTGGTTTTGGCAGGGACGCGAAACGGCGAACGGTCAGCCTCCTGCGGCAACAGGCCAGGGCGCTAAGGCGCCAGGGTCAGGTGGCGGACGACATGGTCGTTTTGGCGCCACTCTGGCGCCCGTACAGGCGGCGACGGCTACCCGCGAATCGGTGCCTCGCTATCTTTCCGGCCTCGGTACGGTGACGGCGGCGAATACCGTCACCGTACGCAGCCGCGTCGACGGCCAGCTTCTGGCTATCCACTTTACCGAAGGTCAGCAGGTGAAAGCCGGCGATCTGCTGGCGGAAATCGACCCCAGCCAGTTTAAAGTTAACCTCGCCCAGGCACAGGCCGAACTGGCAAAAGACCAGGCTACCCTGGCAAACGCCCGCCGCGATCTGGCGCGCTATCAACAACTGGCCAAAACGAATCTGGTTTCACGTCAGGAGCTCGATACTCAGCAATCGCTGGTCGATGAAACCCAGGCCACCATCAAAGCCGATGAAGCTAACGTTGCCAGCGCGCAGCTGCAGCTGAACTGGAGCCGCATCACTGCGCCGATCGATGGCCGGGTCGGACTAAAGCAGGTTGATATCGGCAATCAGATCGCCAGCGGAGATACCACCGGGATTGTGGTTCTGACGCAAACCCACCCTATCGACCTGGTCTTTACCCTACCGGAAAGCCAAATCGCCACGGTCGTTCAGGCGCAAAAAGCGGGCAAAAAACTGGTCGTCGAAGCCTGGGATCGCACCAACAAACAGAAAATTAGCGAAGGTTATCTGCTAAGTCTTGATAACCAGATTGACGCCACCACCGGCACCATCAAACTTAAAGCGCGCTTTAATAACCAGGATGACGCCCTGTTTCCCAATCAATTCGTGAACGCCCGCATGCTGGTTGATACCGAACAAAACGCAGTGGTGATCCCAGCCGCTGCGCTGCAAATGGGCAATGAAGGGCATTTCGTCTGGGTGCTGAACGACGAAAATCAAGTCAGCAAACACAACGTGACGCCAGGTATCCAGGACAGCCTGAAGGTGGTCATTAACGCCGGTCTTTCTGCCGGAGATCGCGTCGTGACGGACGGTATTGACCGTCTGACGGAAGGCGCGAAGGTTGAAGTGGTGGACGCCCTCAAGGCCACCGGCGCCGCCGAACCGGCGGAAGCCCCCCGCGGCGAACACGGTAAAAAAGGAGCGCGCTCCTGATGCAAGTGTTACCGCCGAGCAGTACGGGTGGCCCTTCCCGTCTGTTTATCCTACGCCCGGTAGCGACAACGCTGTTAATGGTGGCCATTATGCTGGCCGGGATTATCGGCTACCGTTTTTTACCGGTTTCGGCGCTGCCGGAAGTGGATTACCCGACAATTCAGGTGGTAACGCTCTACCCTGGCGCCAGCCCGGACGTGGTCACCTCGTCGATCACCGCCCCGCTTGAACGCCAGTTTGGCCAGATGTCCGGTCTTAAGCAAATGTCGTCCCAGAGTTCCGGCGGCGCTTCCGTGGTCACGCTTCAGTTCCAGTTGACGCTGCCGCTGGATGTCGCCGAGCAGGAAGTGCAGGCGGCGATCAACGCCGCCACTAACCTGCTGCCGTCAGACCTCCCCGACCCGCCTGTCTACAGCAAAGTTAACCCCGCCGACCCGCCGATTATGACGCTTTCGGTCACCTCCTCCGCTATTCCAATGACCCAGGTCGAGGATATGGTGGAAACCCGCGTGGCGCAGAAAATCTCTCAGGTATCCGGCGTCGGTCTGGTGACTCTCGCGGGCGGTCAGCGCCCGGCGGTACGCGTAAAACTTAACGCCCAGGCCATTGCCGCCCTCGGCCTGACCAGTGAAACAATCCGTACCGCAATTACCAGCGCCAACGTCAATTCGGCGAAGGGGAGCCTTGACGGCCCGTCCCGCGCGGTGACGCTTTCCGCCAACGATCAGATGCAGACGGCGGAAGATTACCGTCGCCTGATTATCGCGTATCAGAACGGGGCGCCCATCCGCCTCAGCGACGTCGCCACCGTTGAACAGGGCGCAGAAAACAGCTGGCTCGGAGCATGGGCTAACAATCAGCGGGCGATCGTCATGAACGTTCAGCGCCAGCCGGGGGCCAATATCATCGCCACCGCCGACAGCATCCGCCAGATGCTGCCGCAACTGACCGAAAGCCTGCCTAAATCCGTTAAAGTGCAGGTGCTTTCCGACCGCACCACCAATATTCGCGCTTCGGTCAGCGACACGCAGTTTGAGCTGATGCTGGCTATCGCCCTGGTGGTAATGATTATCTATCTGTTCCTGCGCAACGTTCCGGCCACCATTATTCCCGGCATCGCCGTGCCGCTCTCGCTGGTCGGCACCTTCGCGGTGATGGTGTTCCTCGATTTCTCAATAAACAACCTGACGCTGATGGCCCTGACCATCGCCACCGGGTTTGTCGTCGATGACGCCATCGTGGTTATCGAAAACATTTCGCGCTATATCGAGAAAGGCGAAAAACCGCTGGCCGCCGCGCTGAAAGGGGCCGGGGAGATCGGTTTTACCATTATCTCCCTCACCTTCTCCCTGATCGCGGTGCTGATCCCGCTGCTGTTTATGGGCGATATCGTTGGCCGCCTGTTCCGCGAGTTCGCCATTACCCTGGCGGTGGCGATCCTGATTTCGGCAGTGGTGTCGCTGACCCTGACGCCAATGATGTGCGCCCGCATGCTGAGCCATGACTCGCTGCGCAAGCAAAACCGCTTTTCCCGCGCCAGCGAACGCTTTTTTGAGCAGGTTATCGCCGTTTATGGCCGCTGGCTGGGTCGGGTGCTGAATCATCCCTGGCTGACCCTGAGCGTGACGCTCGGCACCCTGATGTTGTCTATTATGCTGTGGGTCTTTATTCCAAAAGGCTTCTTCCCGATTCAGGACAACGGCATTATTCAGGGTACGCTGCAGGCGCCGCAGTCGGCGTCATTTGCCAACATGGCCGAGCGTCAACAGCAGGTCTCGGCAATCCTTCTTAAGGATCCGGCGGTAGAGAGCCTGACGTCATATGTCGGGGTGGACGGTACCAACCCGGCGCTGAACAGCGCTCGCCTGCAAATCAACCTCAAGCCGCTGGATGAACGTGACGATCGCGTGCAAACGGTGATTGCCCGTCTGCAAAACGCGGTGGACGGCCTTCCCGGCGTCGAACTCTATCTCCAGCCGGTCCAGGATCTGACCATTGATACCACCGTCAGCCGCACCCAGTACCAGTTCACCCTGCAGGCCAACTCGCTCGATGCGCTCAGCAACTGGGTCCCGCAGTTGATGAGCCGCCTGCAGGCATTGCCGCAGCTCTCCGACGTCAGCAGCGACTGGCAGGATAAGGGCCTGGCGGCGTATATTAACGTTGATCGCGATAGCGCCAGCCGTCTTGGCATCAGCATGGCCGATGTTGATAACGCCCTGTATAACGCCTTCGGCCAGCGCCTGATCTCCACCATCTATACCCAGGCAAACCAGTATCGCGTGGTGCTGGAGCATGATACCCGAACCACCCCAGGGCTGGCGGCGCTGGATAATATCCGCCTGACCAGCAGCGATGGCGGAATTGTGCCGCTGAAATCCATCGCCGGCATTGAACAGCGTTTTACGCCGCTGTCGATTAACCATCTCGATCAGTTCCCGGTAACCACGATTTCGTTTAACGTGCCGGACAACTATTCGCTGGGCGATGCGGTAGAGGCGATTCTTGGCGCGGAACAGGCGCTGGACTTCCCGAGCGATATCCGCACCCAGTTCCAGGGCAGTAGCCTCGCCTTCCAGTCGGCGCTCAACAGCACTGTCTGGCTGGTGATTGCCGCGGTGGTGGCGATGTATATCGTGCTCGGCGTACTGTATGAAAGCTTTATTCACCCGATCACTATTTTGTCCACCCTGCCGACTGCCGGGGTCGGCGCGCTGCTGGCGCTGTGGCTGGCCGGGAGCGAACTGGACGTTATCGCCATTATCGGCATCATCCTGCTGATCGGCATCGTCAAGAAAAACGCCATCATGATGATCGACTTTGCGCTGGCCGCCGAACGCGAACAGGGCATGCCGCCGCGCGAGGCGATCTATCAGGCCTGTCTGCTGCGTTTTCGCCCGATCCTGATGACCACCCTCGCCGCCCTGCTCGGCGCGCTGCCGCTGATGTTCAGTACCGGCGTTGGCGCGGAACTACGTCGGCCGCTGGGGATCGGTATGGTCGGTGGCCTGATGCTAAGTCAGGTGCTGACCCTGTTTACCACACCGGTTATCTATCTGCTGTTCGACCGCCTGTCGCTGTATATGAAGCGTCGGTTCCCACGGCATGAAGAGGAGGCGTAAGTGAAGTTTTTCGCGCTCTTCATTTACCGGCCAGTGGCGACGATTCTGATTTCGCTTGCTATCACCCTGTGCGGGGTGCTCGGTTTCCGCCTGCTGCCGGTGGCGCCGCTGCCGCAGGTGGATTTTCCGGTGATTATGATCAGCGCGTCGCTGCCCGGCGCATCGCCGGAAACCATGGCCTCTTCGGTGGCGACGCCGCTGGAACGCTCGCTGGGGCGGATTGCCGGGGTCAATGAGATGACCTCCACCAGTTCTCTTGGCAGTACGCGGATCATTCTGGAGTTCAACTTTGACCGCGATATCAACGGCGCCGCACGCGACGTGCAGGCGGCGATTAACGCCGCCCAAAGCCTGCTGCCGAGCGGCATGCCGGGGCGCCCGACTTACCGCAAGGCCAACCCGTCCGATGCGCCGATCATGATCCTCACCCTCACCTCGGAGACGTACTCCCAGGGCGAGCTCTATGATTTCGCCTCCACCCAACTGGCGCAGACCCTTTCCCAGATTGCCGGCGTCGGCGACGTTGACGTCGGCGGCAGTTCGCTGCCAGCGGTGCGCGTAGACCTTAACCCGCAGGCGCTGTTTAACCAGGGCGTATCCCTGGACGCGGTGCGTACCGCCATCAGCAGCGCCAACGTGCGTAGGCCGCAGGGCGCGCTGGAAGACAGTACCCGCCGCTGGCAGGTAGCAACCAACGACGAACTGAAAACCGCCGCCGAATATCAGCCGCTCATCGTGCACTACAACAACGGCTCGCCGGTGCGACTGGGCGACGTAGCCAATGTCACCGATTCGGTGCAGGATGTGCGCAACGCCGGGATGACCAACGCCAAACCGGCGATTTTGCTGATGATCCGCAAGCTGCCGGAAGCCAATATTATTGATACGGTAGACAGCATTCGCGCTCGTCTGCCGGAACTACAGCGCACGATCCCGGCGTCTATCGATCTGCAAATCGCTCAGGACCGCTCGCCAACCATCCGCGCGTCGCTGGAAGAGGTCGAACAAACCCTGGTGATCGCCGTCGCGCTGGTGATCCTCGTGGTATTCCTGTTCCTGCGCTCAGGACGGGCGACGCTGATCCCGGCGGTGGCGGTTCCGGTATCGCTGATAGGCACCTTCGCGGCGATGTATTTGTGCGGTTTCAGCCTCAATAACCTGTCGCTGATGGCGCTGACCATCGCCACCGGTTTCGTGGTCGATGACGCTATCGTGGTGCTGGAAAACATCGCTCGCCATCTTGAAGCGGGTATGAAACCGCTGCAGGCGGCGCTACAGGGAAGCCGGGAAGTCGGTTTTACCGTGCTGTCGATGAGCCTGTCGCTGGTGGCGGTATTCCTGCCGCTGCTGCTGATGGGCGGCCTGCCGGGAAGGCTGCTGCGGGAATTCGCCGTCACCCTGTCGGTGGCGATCGCTATTTCGCTGGCGATGTCGCTGACCCTGACACCGATGATGTGCGGCTGGCTGCTCAAAAGCGGCAAGCCCGACGAGCCGACGCGCAAGCGCGGTTTTGGCCGTCTGCTGGTGGCGATTCAGGTCCAATACGGTAAGTCGCTGAAGTGGGTTCTGCAACATCATCGTCTGACTGGCCTGGTGCTGCTGGCTACCATCGCGCTAAGCGTCTGGCTCTATATCTCTATTCCAAAAACGTTCTTCCCGGAGCAGGATACCGGGGTGCTGATGGGCGGTATTCAGGCCGATCAAAGCATTTCGTTCCAGGCGATGCGCGGCAAGCTGCAGGACTTTATGAAGATCATTCGTGAAGATCCGGCTGTCGATAACGTAACCGGTTTTACCGGCGGCTCGCGGGTCAACAGCGGGATGATGTTTATCACCCTCAAGCCCCGCGATAAGCGCCATGAAACGGCGCAGCAGATTATCGACCGACTGCGTAAAAAGCTGGCCAGGGAGCCGGGCGCTAACCTGTTCCTGATGGCGGTACAGGATATTCGCGTCGGCGGTCGTCAGGCCAACGCCAGCTACCAGTACACCCTGCTGTCGGATGACCTTGCGGCGCTGCGGGAGTGGGAGCCCAAAATCCGTAAAGCGCTGGCGGCGCTGCCGGAGCTGGCCGATGTGAACTCGGACAGCCAAAATAACGGCGCGGAGATGGCGCTGCTCTATGACCGCGATACCATGTCGCGGCTGGGCATCAGCGTGCAGGATGCCAATAACCTGCTAAATAACGCCTTTGGCCAACGGCAGATCTCGACCATCTACCAGCCGTTGAACCAGTACAAGGTGGTGATGGAAGTCGACCCGATTTACACCCAGGATGTCAGCGCGCTGGATAAAATGTTCGTCATCAACAGCGAAGGTCAACCAATTCCGCTCTCCTCATTCGCCAAATGGCAACCGGCCAACGCCCCGCTGTCGGTGAATCATCAGGGGCTGTCGGCGGCATCGACCATCGCCTTTAACCTGCCGATCGGTAAGTCGCTGTCGCAAGCCAGCGACGCCATCAACCGGGCGATGACCCAGCTTGGCGTGCCGTCCAGCGTGCGCGGCGCGTTTGCCGGTACCGCGCAGATATTCCAGCAAACGATGAACGCACAGGTGATCCTGATCCTCGCCGCCATCGCCACGGTCTATATCGTGCTGGGGATCCTCTATGAGAGCTACGTTCATCCGTTGACCATTCTCTCCACGATCCCTTCCGCCGGCGTCGGCGCGTTGCTGGCGCTGGAACTTTTCAATGCGCCATTCAGCCTCATCGCGCTGATTGGCATTATGCTGTTAATTGGTATCGTGAAGAAAAACGCCATTATGATGGTCGATTTCGCGCTGGAAGCGCAGCGCAATGGTAACCTGCCGCCTGAAGAGGCTATCTTCCAGGCTTGTCTGCTGCGCTTCCGCCCAATTATGATGACGACCCTGGCGGCGTTATTTGGCGCGCTGCCGCTGGTATTATCCGGCGGTGATGGCGCCGAACTACGCCAGCCGCTAGGGATTACGATTGTCGGCGGTCTGGTGATGAGCCAGCTATTGACCCTGTACACCACGCCGGTGGTCTATCTGTTCTTCGACCGTCTACAGCGGCGTTTTGCACGCAAACGTCCGCAACCGGTAAGTGAATAAAATGATCGATTTACCGCCCAACGTACGCTGGCAATTATGGATAGTGGCATTCGGCTTCTTTATGCAGTCTCTGGATACCACCATCGTTAATACCGCCCTCCCCTCAATGGCTAAAAGTCTGGGAGAGAGTCCGCTGCATATGCATATGGTGATTGTTTCTTATGTGCTGACGGTGGCGGTGATGCTGCCCGCCAGTGGCTGGCTGGCGGACCGGGTTGGCGTGCGTAATACCTTTTTCAGCGCCATCATCCTGTTTACCACCGGTTCGCTGTTCTGCGCCCAGGCCGGTACGCTCGATCAGTTGATACTCGCCCGCGTGTTACAGGGCATCGGCGGCGCGATGATGGTTCCCGTTGGCCGTCTGACGGTGCTGAAAATCGTTCCCCGCGAGCAGTATATGGCGGCGATGACCTTCGTCACCTTGCCCGGCCAGGTCGGCCCTCTGCTCGGCCCGGCGCTCGGCGGCATTCTGGTGGAATACGCGACCTGGCACTGGATCTTCCTGATTAACATTCCGGTGGGGATTGTCGGCGCTATCGCCACGCTGTGCCTGATGCCCAACTACACCCTGCAAACGCAGCGCTTTGATATTTTGGGATTTATTCTGCTGGCGACGGGAATGGCGACCCTGACCCTGGCGCTCGACGGTCAAAAAGGGCTCGGTATCTCCCCACTATGGCTGGCCGTTCTGGTGACGCTCGGCATTGCGGCGATTCTGCTCTATCTGTGGCACGCCCGCGGCAATCTCAACGCGCTATTCAGCCTGAAGCTGTTTGGTAATCGCACTTTCGCCCTCGGACTCGGCGGCAGCTTCGCCGGGCGTATCGGCAGCGGTATGCTGCCGTTTATGACCCCGGTATTTTTGCAGATTGGCCTCGGCTTTACGCCGTTCCATGCCGGTCTGATGATGATCCCGATGGTGCTTGGCAGTATGAGTATGAAACGCATCGTGGTGCAGGTGGTCAATCGCTTTGGCTATCGTCGGGTGCTGGTGGCTTCGACGCTGGGTCTGGCGCTGGTGAGCCTGCTGTTTATGACCATCGCGCTTGCGGGCTGGTACTGGCTGTTGCCGCCGGTGCTGTTCCTGCAAGGAATGATTAATTCCAGCCGCTTCTCATCAATGAACACCCTGACCCTGAAGGACCTGCCCGCCGATCTGGCCAGCAGCGGTAACAGTATGCTGTCGATGGTGATGCAACTGTCGATGAGTATCGGCGTCACCATCGCCGGGATGCTGCTGGGCCTCTACGGCCACCAGCATATCAGCGCTGATGTGGCTACCACACATCAGGTCTTTCTTTATACCTACTTAAGCATGGCGGTGTGTATTGCGCTACCCGCGCTGATTTTTTCCCACGTACCGGACGATACCACCGTCAATAGCGTGATTCGTCGTCGTAAAAGGAGTGAATCTTGAGGTTCTGGCGTCCCGGTATTACCGGCAAGCTGTTTATTGCGATCCTCGCAACCTGTATCGTGCTGTTAATCAGCATGCACTGGGCGGTGCGTATCAGCTTTGAACGCGGTTTTATCGACTATATTAAGCGCGGAAATGAACAGCGTCTGACCATGCTGGGGGATGCCCTGAGCGAACAGTATGCTCAGCACGGTAACTGGAAATTCCTGCGTAATAACGATCGCTTTATTTTTCAGCTACTGAAAACCTTCGATCGCGACAACGACGATCGTCCTCTGCCGGGGCGCGGTATGCCGCCAGACCCGATGGACGGGCCAGTACCGAACTCCGGCCCACAAAATATGCCGCCGGATATCGTTCCAGGCCCGCCGCCTGATGGCCGTGGGCCCCCGGAACTTCCTCCGCATATCTGGCGCACCATGTTTTGGGTGGTCGATCAAAAAGGGCGTGTACTGGTAGGGCCGCGCGAACCGGTCCCGGAGGAGGGTAGCCGACGCAACATTATGGTCAACGGCGTGCAGGTTGGCGCCGTGATCGCGTCGCCGGTTGAACGCCTGACGCGTAACACCGATATCAACTTCGATCGTCAGCAGAAACGCACCAGTTGGCTGATTGTCGCGCTGGCAACTCTGCTGGCGGCGCTCGCCACCTTTCCGCTGGCGCGCGGTCTGCTCGCCCCGGTTAAAAGACTGGTTGAAGGTACGCACCGCCTCGCCGCAGGGGATTTCTCCACGCGCGTAACGGCCACCAGCAGCGATGAACTGGGGCGGCTGGCAAAGGACTTTAACCAGTTGGCCAGCACCCTTGAGCGCAATCAGCGAATGCGCCGGGATCTGATGGCGGATATCTCCCACGAGCTTCGTACGCCGCTGGCGGTACTGCGCGGCGAACTGGAAGCTATCCAGGACGGCGTGCGAAAATTCACACCGGACTCCATCACCTCCCTGCAGGCGGAGGTCGCGACGCTCACCAAGCTGGTCGATGATTTACATCAGCTTTCGATGTCAGACGAAGGCGCGCTGGCCTATCAGAAAACCTCCGTCGATATCATCAACCTGCTGGAAGTCGCCGCCGGAGCGTTTCGTGAACGCTTCATCAGTCGCGGGTTGTCGATCGGCGTCTCGCTGCCGGAAAGCGCGACGGTTTTTGGCGATCGGGATCGCCTGATGCAGTTGTTCAACAACCTGCTGGAAAACAGCCTGCGCTATACCGATCGCGGCGGTCGCCTGCAGATCGACGTCAGCGAAGATCGCCATACGCTGGTTATCGACTTTGCCGATAGCGCGCCAGGCGTCACCGATGAACAACTGGCGCGGCTGGTTGAACGTTTTTACCGTACCGAAGGGTCGCGCAATCGCGCCAGCGGCGGTTCTGGTTTAGGGCTGGCGATTTGCCTTAACATCGTCACGGCCCACGGCGGCACATTACGCGCCAGCCATTCGCCTTTAGGCGGCGTTAGCATTAAAGTAGAGTTACCTCTGGAACGTCATTTATCGAGGGACGTATGACTGAATTACCTGTTGATGAAAACACGCCACGCATTCTTATCGTGGAAGATGAGCCTAAGCTGGGTCAATTGCTGATCGATTATCTACAGGCGGCAGGCTATGCGCCGACGCTCATTAATCACGGCGATCAGGTTCTGCCGTACGTCCGCCAGACGCCACCGCATCTGATCCTGCTGGATCTGATGCTGCCCGGCACCGACGGGCTCACCCTGTGCCGGGAAATCCGCCGCTTCTCGGAAGTGCCGGTGGTCATGGTGACGGCCAAAATTGAAGAGATCGACCGTCTGCTGGGGTTAGAGATCGGTGCTGACGACTATATCTGTAAGCCCTACAGCCCGCGTGAAGTTGTGGCCCGCGTAAAAACCATTCTTCGCCGCTGTAAACCGCGGCGCGACCTGCAGGAACTGGATGCGAAAAGCCCGCTGATTGTCGACGAAGGCCGCTTTCAGGCCTCCTGGCGCGGCAAGTTGCTGGATCTGACGCCCGCGGAGTTCCGCCTGTTGAAGACCCTCTCTCAGGAGCCGGGGAAGGTCTTTTCCCGCGAGCAACTGCTCAACCATCTGTACGATGATTACCGGGTCGTGACCGACCGGACTATCGACAGCCATATCAAGAACCTGCGGCGCAAGCTGGAGTCGCTGGATGCCGATCAGTCGTTTATCCGCGCCGTCTACGGGGTCGGATACCGTTGGGAAGCCGATGCCTGTCGGCTGGCGTAATTACATTGCCGCTTCTGGTTATCTCCCCGGTGGCGCTGACCGGGGATACGGGGTCACCGCCGTCTGAGAAACGGATAACCCGCAGCCGCATCCCCGGCGGCAGACTTTAATTCCCCTATTGTGTCGCGCCCCGGTTCGCTATCCGCTAAAGATAGCCCCTGATATTTACTCCCCCTTCCCGCAGCGCTACAATGCCCGCCCTTAATGTGGGGACACTCCCCAACTCGCCGTACCTGGTGCGGCGGATCTGACCTGTCATCAGAACGAGAAAATCATGTTTAAACCGGAACTCCTTTCCCCGGCGGGAACGCTGAAAAATATGCGTTACGCTTTCGCTTACGGCGCCGATGCCGTCTACGCGGGCCAGCCGCGTTACTCCCTGCGCGTGCGCAATAACGAATTCAACCATGAAAATCTTCAGCTCGGTATCAATGAAGCCCACGCGTTGGGTAAAAAATTCTATGTGGTAGTCAACATCGCGCCGCATAACGCCAAGCTGAAAACCTTTATTCGTGACCTGAAGCCGGTGGTGGAAATGGGGCCGGATGCGCTGATTATGTCCGATCCGGGGTTAATCATGCTGGTACGGGAAAATTTCCCGGCGATGCCGATTCATCTTTCGGTGCAGGCCAATGCCGTTAACTGGGCGACGGTCAAGTTCTGGCAGCAAATGGGGTTGAGCCGGGTCATTCTGTCGCGTGAACTGTCGCTGGATGAAATCGCCGAAATTCGCAGCCAGGTGCCGGATATGGAAATTGAAATTTTCGTTCACGGCGCGCTGTGCATGGCCTATTCCGGTCGCTGCCTGCTCTCCGGCTACATCAATAAGCGCGACCCGAATCAGGGGACCTGCACCAACGCCTGCCGCTGGGAATATAACGTTCAGGAAGGCAAAGAAGACGACGTCGGCAACATCGTGCATAAATACGAGCCGATTCCGGTACAGAACGTCGAGCCGACGCTGGGTATCGGCGCGCCGACCGACCAGGTATTTATGATTGAAGAAGCCAAACGTCCGGGCGAATACATGACCGCGTTTGAAGACGAACACGGCACCTACATCATGAACTCAAAAGATCTGCGCGCCGTTGCGCACGTTGAGCGCCTGACTCAAATGGGCGTCCATTCGCTGAAAATCGAAGGTCGTACCAAATCCTACTACTACTGCGCGCGTACCGCTCAGGTCTACCGCAAAGCCATTGACGACGCAGCCGCAGGCAAACCTTTCGATACCAGCCTGCTGGAAACGCTGGAAGGCCTGGCTCATCGCGGCTACACCGAAGGTTTTCTGCGCCGCCATACCCATGACGATTACCAGAATTACGAGTACGGCTACTCCGTTTCCGGGCGCCAGCAGTTTGTCGGCGAATTCACCGGCGAGCGCCGTGGGGACCTGGCGGCGGTTGCGGTGAGGAACAAATTCTCCCTCGGCGACAGTCTTGAACTGATGACGCCGCAAGGCAACGTCAACTTTACCCTCGAACATATGGAAAACGGTAAAGGCGAAATGACGCCGGTCGCGCCGGGCGATGGCCACACCGTATGGCTGCCTGTTCCGCAGGATATGACGCTACAGTACGCGTTACTGATGCGCAATTTTTCTGGTCAGACAACCAGAAACCCGCACAGTAACTCGTTAATTTAGGTTATTTTTCTCAATGTGAGGATATTAGAAACGGATCACATACCCTTTCCGTCAAAAAAGATATTATCCATTTCGCTGAAAAACATAACCCATAAATGCTAGCTGTACCAGGAACCACCTCCTTAGCCTGCGTAATCTCCCTTACGCGGGCTTATTTTTTATCATCATTCAGGTCTTCACGTTGTTCATGCGGTACACTTTATGCATCTCTGTGCAATAAAGGTTCCCCCGATAATGTCTACGTTTCCAGCCAGCTTACTGATTCTGAACGGCAAAGGCGCCAATGAACCGCAGCTACGCGAAGCGGTCGCACTGTTACGCGATGAAGGTGTCGATATCCACGTCCGCGTCACCTGGGAAAAAGGCGATGCGGCGCGGTTTGTCGATGAAGCCCTGACGCTGAAGGTCGAAACGGTAATTGCCGGCGGTGGCGACGGTACGATCAACGAGGTTGCCACCGCGCTGGTCGCGCGCGGCAGCGAAATGGCGCTGGGGATTTTGCCGCTGGGCACGGCGAATGACTTCGCCACCAGCGTCGGTATCCCGCAGGATCTCGCCAGCGCGTTAAAACTGGCTATCGTTGGCCGCGATGTGGCGATTGATATTGCGCGAGTTAATGGCAAGACCGGTTTTATCAATATGGCCACCGGCGGTTTCGGCACGCGAATTACCACTGAAACCCCGGAAAAATTAAAGGCCGCGCTTGGCGGTGTCTCGTATTTGATTCACGGTCTGATGCGAATGGATACCCTGAAGCCGGATCGCTGTGAAATCCGCGGCGAAAATTTTCACTGGCAGGGCGATGCGCTGGTCATCGGTATCGGCAACGGTCGCCAGGCCGGAGGGGGTCAGCCGTTATGTCCGGAGGCGTTAATCAACGATGGTCTGCTGCATCTGCGTATTTTTACCGGTGAAGAGCTGATTCCCGCGCTATTCAACACCCTTGCCAACCCGGATAACTCCCCGAATCTGATTGACGGCGTCTCCTCATGGTTTGAGATAACCGCCCCGCACGAGATGACGTTTAACCTTGATGGCGAGCCGCTAACGGGAAAAAACTTCCGTATGGAACTCTTACCGGCCGCACTGCGCTGCAGGCTGCCGCCAGATTGCGCACTGTTACGTTAGGCCGTCTCCCGCAAAAGTGCGTCAGTGCCAGCGCGAGCCGTGCAGCCGGACAGGCACAATATGCCCTGCGCCCTCTGACTTGATGACGGGTTATGAACGCGACGACGTCACCCCGACCGGCGACGGGACATAATCGGCTTCAGGTCTCGCAAAACAGTACTGGCGCCCGGCTGGTGTAAAACAATCGGGTTCGTTCATTTATCCGTTGGATATTAAGGTAAAACGGTACCTGCGGCTTGAGGAAAAAAGGCGGCAGGATACGTTTTATCTGCCCCTGCACCTCCTCTTCCGCCTTGCCTGTGCCCGCGGAGATATTTTCCGAACGCATGAAATAGTGCTCACCGTCACGGGTAAAGCTAAACCAGACGCTCTGATTGATAGTAAATGGACGTCCCTCCAGGGGCGTAATTTCCCCTCGCACAATCACCAACCCGCGGTTACTATCAAATATGTAACGTACTGACACATCCCCCTGGAAATCTGTGTTAAATAATCGCATTTCCCCGCTGCACTGGAAATGATTTTGCTGCCAATATTGCCAGGATTTTATTACTAAAGCGGTTAACAAACTGATAAAAATGATAGCCATTAACCATTTAATGCTATGCAAGCGCATTCTGTACCTACTTAATATAATAACTGGTGAGGCATTGATTATCACGCCATGGACTAAATGGCTGACGGCAGCTTATCACCGAAACGCGGGCCTGCCCCGGATACAGGGTTAAATAAATCCACGGATAGGTTTTACATTCAAAATGGTTAAGATCGCTAAATTTCTCATGTGGATAATGATCGACAACATCATTATTGGCAAAAAAATAACATTGTTGTGACGTTTTCACATTAACCGGTAAATACCGTTGCAGATAAGAATCGAATTCGGTTTGCCAGGCAATAAACCCCATTATCAGGCAACTTAGCAACGCCGCAACCGCCCATATGAGAGGGAATTGCGGCCTCAACCGCTTTTTTTCCGGGGGACTTGCCGTCGCAACCTCCGCAGTAGCCACCGGGATAAGCGGTACCGTTTCCTGTGTGTCCGACGGGGATTCAATAACCGCCAGCTGCGCATCCAGCCTGACGCCGACTCTGGGTACCGTCACAATTATCTCTTGCCCGACGCCCAGTTGCTTAAAAGCACGACGGAGTAAAGAAATATTCTGGTAAAAACAGTTGTTGGTTACCTGCAAGCCATGCTTTATCCACACTTCCTGAAAAAAAGCGTCACGCGCGACTATTTCGCCATCTTGTTGAATTAGCAACAATAAACAACGGCAGGCCGGGATATTCAATAAAACACGCTTCGAATTATCTGGAATAAGTATTAGAGTGCTTCTCTGAGGAATAAAAGCAATTCTTCCATTAATCGTATATGTTTTTTCCATCCTGTTCCCTGAGAATAGTAATCGTTTGGATGAAGGCGGCATAATGCCAGAGTGCAAATGAGATAATTCTTAATACGCAGAAACGCTTTAGGATTATTCGTAAGCGATTTTACTCTATTACGGTGAGGAACTGGAGATGCCTTATGCAGGTTTTCGCTATTACAAGCAAAGTTTAAGTGCATTTACAACACAAAACATGTCAGAACCGAGGAAAAAACTGGATATCCATTCCAGAAAAACCAATAAAAATGAATTATGATTCCACAAATAACAATATAATAAGAATATACTCTCGTTTTAGACCTAAACACCACTTTTACACTATTATACGATATATATAACTATAAATACACTTTATAGGAATTCTTTATCTAAAAATGGCGCATTTCGCAACAGACAATGCGCCACATGAACGAGTACGTGGCCACCTCTCGCGCCATTTCTCGCGTATATTGCCGGCTGGCAGTGACCAGCGTCTGCGTGGTCTCTGCCAGTTCTCCCCCACGAGTAAATAGCCCGGTAAAGCGTATCAGAACGGTGATTTACCGGGGCATGGCTCGCCTGGCTGACTGTAAATTGCGCAAGGATTAGCGAGCAGGTGATATTTAATCAGTCGTGGCTAACGGTATTGGCTTCGATATAGCTAAAATTAATGTCTTCGCCGAGGCCCGGACGTTGTGACAAATGCACCAATCCCTGGTCATCCATCGGGTCGACAATGCTGTTGAGGTACGCGGCGGGCTCATCGTAATCAAGGAACGGATGCAGCAGGCCACGCTCGTACCAGCGGCAGTTGCGGATCGCGCCGACCACCGCCAGGCTTGCCGCCCCATTGCCGTGGACTTCACAGTCCATGCCGAACGACTCCGCCAGCGCCGCCACCTTCATGGTCGGCGCGATCCCGCCGACGCCGTTGGCCCCCGCGCGCAGAATGTCGCAGGCCCCGGCTTTCACCCATTCGGCGCGCATATGGTGCTTACCGCCGAAGCTCTCCGGCCCGACGACAGGAATCGACAGGTTTTCCGCCAGCCAGGCGTAGGAAGACATCGAATCCTCTGCCATCGGCTCTTCAAACCACGCGAAATTCAGCTTTTCCAGCGCCTTACCAATCCACAACGCGTCAGCGCGGCTGTACCAGTGATAGCCGTCAATCATCAACGCGATATCCGGTCCCACCGCTTCACGCACCGCCGCGCAGGCTTTGATATCCATTTTCGGATCCGGCGCAAAGGCGATCGGCGGCATCCAGGTGTGCAGCTTGATGGCCTTATAACCGCGGGCGACCAGCTTTTCAGCGAAGGCCGCATACTCTTCCGGGGTCGACAGACCACCCGGTAAATCATCCCCGCACATCGTGCTGCCGTAGGCCGGAACCGTGTCACGGTAGCCGCCGAGCAGTTTGTAAACCGGCAGGTTAAGCTTGCGGCCAATCAGATCCCACAGCGCCTGCTCGACAAACGACAGCGCGCGCTCGGTCAGTTGATGAGCGCTGCCGCGCTGCCAGTGGTTAAGATCCTGCCAGATGCGCTCGCGATTAAACGGGTCCTGCCCCACCAGCACTTTACGGAAAAAAGTATTCACCACATACGGGCGTACCACTTCCGGCGGCGCGAACGAATAGCCCTGGGCGCCGTCATCGGCGGTGATGGTCAGCATCGCCATTTTCGCCATCCCTTCAGCCCCCGGATGGGAGTGCCCGGCACTGTCGGAAACCCGACGAGTGGGATACTGGAAAATGGTGACATTTACAGATTCAATTTTCATGCTCAGTCCTTATCACAGCCTAATCCGATTCACAGAAAAAATCAGCAAGGCGGTTTTTAATTATTAAAAACATGTTTCATTTATAATCTAAGCACAATTATGCAACAGTTCCTCGGACAATTACCGCTAAGCAGGAGATTAAATTTGGGCATTAGCACAACAGGACGTGATTGTTTTCACAAAAGGGGAGCGAAACGCGAGGACGATCGGCAAGATGAACGAGAGGAGCGTGGGCGCAGAAAAAGGATTAACAGACCGTGTACACCCCGAAATCTCCTGCACCCACAAATGACGAATTTATCCGACCGCTTCCGGTTCAGCGGAGAGAGCATCCAGCAGTTCAGGCAAAGCCTGATAGCGGCCGGCAGCGGCCTGAAAACGGCCATCCAGGCAATCCCCGGCAATAATAATCGTTGGAATACCTGCCGCCCGCGCCGCGCAAAATCCGTTAAAACTATCTTCAATCACCAGGCACTGGCTGGCGCTGAGATTTAGCTTGCGCAGCGTCGTCAGATAGACCGCCGGATGCGGCTTACCGCGAACTTCATCATCCGCGCTGGAAACCACGTCAAAATAGCGCCAAAGAGCGAGTTTATTCAGCACTGCGGAGATAACCTGCCGGGACGATGAGGTGGCGAGCGCAATTTGATACCCCTGCTGGCGAAAATAGCGTAACGCCTCGCGCACGCCGTTCATCGGTTCACCTTCGGCGGCAATCAGATTGGTGATACGCAGCAGTATAGCCTCTTCAATCCGTTCTGGCGCAACATCAAGCTGGCAGTGCTGGCACCAGATGCGGGCAATATCGTCAAGGCGTTTTCCTTTGGTCAGGGTTTCACATTCATCGACGCTCACCGTCGCCCCCCACTTCGCAAGGGTTTCGATTTGCGCCTGTCGCCATAAATATTCGGAATCAATGATTACGCCATCCATGTCAAAAATAACCGCTTTAATACTCATCATCTACCTCAATAAGGCTGGCATAAATACCCTGCCAGCCGCACAACATGACACCATTAAGAGAATTCAACCTGCTCACTGGCGGACGTTTCCTTGTGGCAAAACCCCGGCTGCTCAACGCGAATAAATGCGCAGAGGAAAAAGGCCACCACATACAGTACGGTATAGGCGATCACCACCCCGATGGTGCTGAAGAACGGTAGCAATATCACCGCAATAGCCGGCGCGAGAAAGTTCGACATCCCCGCAGACAAGTTGTAAACCGAAATCGCCGCCCCTTTGTGCTGCGGCTCCAGCGCCGGGAAAACGGCGGCCAGCGGAACAAACGCGGCGACAAAGATCCCCAGCGCGATGGCGGGAATCAGGGCCATCGCAAAACTATGACCAAAATGCTGAGGAATGAAGTAAAACGCCAGGCTGGAGAGCGCCATACCGATGCAGCCAAACCAGCGCACCACTTTCATCCAGCCCAGTTTCTCGCCCAAAATCCCCCACAGGACGTTAGAAAAAATGGTGGTAAAGAAGAAGACCGCCCATACCTGTAGCCATTCAGACGTGGTAAAGCCCAGTTCATCGACAAACATCATCGGCATGATGACCGCAAAGCCGAACAGCGACAGAGTGTTAATAATCCTCACCATGCTCGACAGCAGAATATTACGGTTGGTATAGAGCAGCGTCGCCGCCCGTCCCAGCTCGGAAAACTTCTCACGGGTGGTCAGATTCTGCATATGGCGCGGCGTCTGGATATGGCGCAGAGAGGACAATGCGATGACGCCGCCAGTCACGCAGAAGGCCAGCGCCAGCCACAACGTCCCTAACTCGCCGATATGCGGAATGGTAAAGCTCGGAATATAGCTGCCGAACACGCCGATGCCGATGGAGTAAACCGCCCAGAACCAGCCGATCGCCGAACTGGCATTATCACTTTTCACATTATGGATAATGGCCACGATAAACGAGTAGAGGAACAGCGGATACGCGAAGCCGCGGATGCCGTAGAAGACCAGGATCAACGCATAATTCGCATGGCCGAGCCCGAACACCAGAAACAGCACATGGAACACGCACCACATTACGAAGCCAATCATCATGGTCTTAAGCGGGGTAATGATTTCCGCCACAACGCCGGAAATCCACGCCGACAGCGCGGCGGCCAGTCCGTACAGTGTAAACGCAAATGAAGCCTCTGCCGGGGTGAAGCCGAGCTCTTTGATATAGTGCGACAGAAATGCCAGTTCGAAACCGTCGCCGGTCATAAACACGGCAATGGCGACATATCCCCAGAACAGATTCAGGGGTAAACCGAGCCATTGTTTATTATTTACGGACATAATGACCTCGTTTTCAGGATACAGGAAACCGCTCCGGTGAATTCACCGGAGGGCTGTTCTGCCCGCCATAATTCAAACCGCAGTTGCGTTGCCTTCCTTGCTCACGCCAGTCACTGACTTATGTCAGCGCCTGGCGATTCACTGCGCCGCCTTGCTGCAATTCGGATTATTTAGGGTAGGTGATTAAAATGCATGCTGACGAAAGTTCAGGTCGTTGACATACAACGCATTGAACTGTGCGTAGCGCTGCATCAGGGTTTGATGGCGAACCGGGTCTGCGTACCAGGTCTGCCAGACTTCCGGTTTTTCGCAAACGCTGGCGAGCGGTTTGCCTGCTGCCAGACAAGCCAGCCGCGCCGCGCCCAATGCGCCGCCGGTCTCCCCGCCTTTGTGGGTCACCACCGGTATATTGAGGATATCGGCCAGCAATTGCGCCCAGAACGGACTGCGGGCGCCACCGCCAACCAGCGAACAGCGATCGATCTGCGTACCGCTCTCTTTCAGCACCCGCAGACCGTCGTTGATGCCGAAACTCACGCCCTCCAGCACCGCGTAGCCAAGCTGGGCGCGCTGGCTGGAGTGGCTCATTCCCCAGAACATGCCGCGCGCTTCGGGATCGTTATGCGGCGTGCGTTCGCCGGAGAGATAAGGTAAGAAGAACGGCGCACTGGCTTTCTGTTCCTCGCTAAGCTCGGCAATCTCCTCCAGCAACGCGATTTCTGTCGTACTGGTCAGGCGACAGAACCATTGCAGACAGCTTGCGGCGCTGAGCATCACGCTCATCTGATGCCACAGATTCGGCAGCACGTGACAAAACGCATGAACCGCCGACTGCGGGGCCGGGCGGTAAGCGTCGGTCACCACAAACAGCACCCCGGATGTGCCAAGCGAAATAAACGCATCCCCCGGTGAGACCGCCCCGACGCCAATGGCGCTGACCGCGTTATCGCCGCCGCCTCCTGCCACCATGACCGAAGCGTTCAGCCCCCAGCGCCCGGCAACCTGCGGATCAAGCGTGGCGGAAACCTCGCAACCTTCCACCAGCGTCGGCATATGGCGACGCGACAGGCCGCATTTATTCAGCAGAGAATCAGACCAGTCGCGTTTTGCCACATCCAGCCACAACGTGCCGGCAGCATCCGACATATCGGACACTTTTTTCCCCGTCATCCGGTAGCGCAGATAATCTTTTGGCAGCAGAACCGTGGCAGTACGTTTAAAATTTTGCGGCTCATGGCGACGTACCCACAGCAGTTTCGGGGCGGTAAAGCCCGGCATCGCCAGGTTTCCCGCGACCTGGTGCAGTTCCGGCGCTATCTCTTCCAGTTCCGCACACTCCTGCGCGCAGCGGGTGTCGTTCCACAGAATTGCCGGGCGAATCACCTCGCCATCGGCATCCAGCAGCACCGCGCCGTGCATCTGCCCGGAAAGGCCAATAGCCTTAATCGCCGGCCAGTGCTGAGCGCATTTCTCCCGCAGTGTGGTGATCAGGTACTCTGTCGCCTCCCACCAGGCTTGCGGCGACTGTTCTGACCAGTGCGGATGGGGCCGTTGAATACTCAATGGCGCGCTATGGCTGGCGATCACCTCATTGTTTTCATCAATGACCAGCGCTTTGACTTCCGATGTGCCCAGATCGATACCGAGATACATAGCCACCTCTTAGTTAATCAGCATATAAACGGAAGCGATCTTCTCGCGCATCAGCGTCAGGAAATCGCTATTGTCGGCCAGTTCGCCAAACAGCGCTTTATCGCGGGCATAGAGCGCGACCGGATCGTGAGCTTCAAACATTTCATGCACCGCCTGTTCGTCGAGGATCCCATCCTGGTACTGATACGGCAGCGTTCCCTTATGCCACTGTTCCATAAAGACAAAGAACAGCGCGGGCAGCATGGCGGTCGCTTCCGGGCGAACGCCCCGGCGGTAGCACTCCTGTAAGGTTGGCGTGATCATCGCCGGAATTTTCGAGAAACCATCGGCGGCAACGCGCTGGTTGGTATCCTGAATATACGGGTTGGTAAAGCGCTTGAGCACTACATCGCGATAGGCTGGCAGATCGATGCCGTTATCACCGAGGCACGGAATGACATCTTCCGTGACGTAGCGGTCAGCAATGGCATAGATAAAATCAGTTAAGGTGCTTTCATGAATATATTGCTGGCCGATTAACGTTCCCGCCCAGGCGATACAGCTGTGTGACGCGTTAAGAATACGGATTTTCGCCTCTTCATAAGGGATCACCGACGCCACCATTTCCACGCCAACCGCGTCCAGATTCGGGCGCTCAGCGCGGAAGTTGTTTTCCACCACCCACTGAATAAAGGTTTCGCCCATCACCGGCGCCTTGTCATCAATCCCGGTTTGCGCTTTGATGCGTGCGGGCAGGTCAGCCGCCGGGCGCGGAGTAATGCGATCCACCATGGTATTCGGGCAGGTGGTGTTGGCAGCCATCCAGTCAATCACCGCCTGTTTGCCGGTTAACTGCAGGAACTCAACCATACCGTCGTGGAAACGTTCACCGTTGTGACGCACGTTATCGCAGTTCAGCAGGGTGAGCGGCCCGGCGTTGTCCGCCATGCGTTTTTCCAGAATCCGCGCGATGGTGCCGTAAATCGTCTGGCAACCCCCTTGCAAATCAGCCATTAAATCAGCGTTGCTGGTTTCCAGTTTGTAACCGGTATTCAGGTAGTAACCCCCTTCCGTCACGGTAAAGGCGATAACTTTCGTCTGCGGGTTCGCCCCCTCGTTAATCAGCGGCTGCAGTCCGGCCTGCCATGGCAGCAGTTTTTGAATGGAAGTGATTTCTTCATATTCGCGTTCCCCTTCCGGGCTGACGGTCTCCAGCACGTAGCGTCCATCCTGCGCAGTCAGTGCCTGAACAACCTGCTCGGCGTCGTTGCGAATATTTCCCGCCGCGATATGCCAGCGTTTATCTCCGGAAGCAATCAGCCGGTGCAGATACCACGCCTGATGAGCGCGGTGAAAAGAACCCAGACCAATGTGAAGCCATGTGAATTGATTGTTCATGTTCTGCTCTCCTTGAGTTGATGGCGTCACTGTAATTGATCATTTGACCTATTTAAGAGCTATAGATCACAAAAGAGCAATTGACCAATAAAATTTCAAATGACCAAAATTGAGCAAAAGCTTGCCAGTTATGCCAGCCACGGCGAGAATGCGGTTATTGCCAGGAGAATTTATTGCCGTGGCCAGACACTTAGGGGCAGGAAACCATGAGTAAAGAAGATGATATCCGGCTGGATCAAAAGGTCCGCGCCGCATGGATGTACTACATCGCCGGGCAGAATCAGAGCGAGATCGCCAGCCAGCTTGGCACCTCGCGACCGGTAGTACAGCGGCTGATCGCCGCTGCAAAAGAAGAAGGGATCGTATCGATTAGCTTGCATCATCCCGTGGCGAACTGCCTCGATTATGCGCAGTTGTTGCAGGAAAAATACCAGCTTATCGAGTGCAATATCGTCCCCGCCTTTAGTGAAGAAAGTACCCTGGATAGCGTGTCGTTTGGCTGCTATCAACTGATGGCGCGCTATCTGCAGGACGACAAAGAGAAAATCATCGGCCTTGGTTCTGGCCTGACCCTGAAGAAAGCGCTGCAACGCATCGATTTCGATAGCCTGAATACCCGCTGCGTGGCGCTAATCAGCGCCATGGATGCCGACGGTCAGTGCAACTACTACGATGACGTCCCGCTACTGCTGACCAGTAAAATTAAGGCGAAGTACTATCAGTGGCCCGCGCCACGCTACGCACAAACCCAGGAAGAGCATGATATGTGGTGTACCAGCCGGCTTTTCCGCAGCGTTTCTGCCGTCGCACGGCAGGCGGACGTCATCTTTGTGGGGATTGGGCCATTGGGTAGCCAAAGCCCGATATTTAAAGACGGCTTTATCAATCAGGCGCAGATGGATGAGCTAACGGCGCACGGCGGAATCGGCGAGATCATGGGGCGCTTTATTGATGCCGAAGGCAGCGTGGTTGACAGCGAAATCAACAGAATGATCACCAGCTACGATATTCGCCAGAACCAGTGCCCGCGTATCGCGGTGGCGTGCGGGGAGTATAAGCGTCTGGCTATTCTGGCAGCGCTGAAAGGCGACTGGATCAACGGTCTGGTAACCGATGAACACACCGCCCGCTGGCTGCTGACGCGCTGACGCCAACAACCGGAAAGGAACAGTGGCCGCTCACAGGCAGCGGCCCCAGCCATAGCTCCCGGCGCCCCATAGCGTCAGTCAACACCGCGTCGCAAGAGGACGCCGACACCGGTATCTGTCAGGGCTACGCCGCGTTAAGCAATGGTGACTTTGCTGTCGAGATAGACATCCTGCACGGCATTAATCAATTTCACGCCGTCGGCCATCGACTTTTTAAACGCTTTGCGGCCCAGAATCAGTCCCATCCCGCCCGCGCGCTTATTGATTACCGCCGTACGCACCGCATCGGAGAGGTCGGTCTCGCCACCCGCCGCACCGCCGGAGTTAATCAGCCCGGCACGGCCCATATAGCAGTTCGCCAGTTGATAACGCACCAGGTCAATCGGGTTGTCGGTGGTTAATTTGCTGTAAACCCGGTCATCGGTATAGCCGAAATTCACCGCTTTATAGCCGCCGTTATTTTCCGCCATTTTCTGCTTCACAATATCCGCGCCGATCGTCGCCGCCAGATGGTTAGCCTGACCGGTTAAGTCAGCGGAAACGTGATAGTCGACGCCATCTTTCTTAAACGCCGGGTTACGCAGATAAGCCCAGAGTACGGTGACCAGCCCAAGTTCATGCGCCCGTTCAAAGGCCGCGGAAATCTCCTCAATCTGGCGACGAGACTGTTCAGAACCGAAATAAATCGTCGCCCCTACCGCCACGGCCCCCATATTGAACGCCTGCTCGACGCTGGCGTACAGCGTCTGGTCATACTCCGTCGGATAGCTTAGCGTTTCGTTATGGTTCAGTTTGACCAGGAAAGGGATACGGTGCGCATAGCGGCGGGACACCGAGGCCAGCACGCCATAGGTGGAAGCCACGCAGTTACACCCGGCTTCAATCGCCAGTTCAACGATATTTTTCGGATCAAAGTACAGCGGGTTGGCGGCAAAGGAGGCGCCGGCAGAGTGTTCTACGCCCTGGTCCACCGGCAGGATGGACAGATATCCGCTTCCCGCCAGACGCCCGGTGTTATACAGCGTTTGCATATTACGCAGCACCGCCGGCGGGCGATTATTATCAATCATCACCCGGTCAACGTAGTCCGCGCCCGGTAAATAGAGCTGGTCGGCTGGAATAGTCATACAACGGTGCTGTAAGAGTGTGTCGGCATCTTTGCCAAGCAACTGCGTAATATCAGTCATAGCTATCTCCCGTAAGTGCCGGTCGAAACCGGCAAGCATTTTCCCCGCCCAATTATTTAGACCCTGGAGCATTCACGTTGCAGGACGGCGGCCAGTGAACGACAGCGTCGTCAGAAACGCACCTGACCAGCCAAAAGCGGGCGAAAGATGAATGAACCGAGTCACACAACCAACGCATATGCAGCCTGAAGTCTGCCGGGTATGGGCAGAGTAAGCCTGGTACCAACTCAGCAGATTTTCCAGCCGGGCGCGCAATTTTTCAGCCTTACCCACTGGCACGTTGTCATGGCGTTTACCACCAGGCGTGGAAATGGTGGACCGGGCCAATCCCGTGCCCCACTTCCAATGAATCCGCCTGCGCCAGCGCCGCAGAGAGCCAGCTTTTCGCTTCCGTCACGGTCTGTTGCCAGGAGTCATAACGAGGACGTAGCGCCGCCAGCGCCGCCGATAATGTACAGCCCGTGCCGTGAGTATTTTTGGTCTGTACTCTTGGCGCGGTAAAGCGTTGCTCCCCTTCGCGGGTAAACAGCCAGTCCGGGCTCTCGGCGTCATCCAGATGGCCGCCCTTCATTAATACCGCGCCGCAGCCTGATGCCAGTAGGGCTCTCCCTTGCTCCAGCATCTCCTGTTCACTGCGCGCGTGCGGCGCATCCAGCAGCGCCGCCGCTTCCGGCAGATTCGGGGTGATCAGCGCCACCTGCGGCAGCAGGCGCTGGCGCAGCGTTTGCACCGCGCTGTCGGAGAGCAGCGGATCGCCGCTTTTCGCCAGCATCACCGTATCCAGCACCACATTTTTAATCTGATAACGCGCCAGCCGCTCCGCCACCGCTTCCACAATATCGGCTTCCGCCAGCATACCGATTTTGGTGGTGTCGATTCGTACATCGCTAAACACCGAATCCAACTGCGCGGCGACAAAATCGGGTTCAATGCGGTACACCGACTGCACGCCGCGGGTATTTTGCGCCACCAGCGCGGTAATGACCGAGCAGCCATAAGCGCCCAACGCTGAGAAGGTTTTGAGATCCGCCTGGATCCCCGCGCCGCCGCTTGGGTCGGTGCCGGCGATCGTTAAGGCATTGATTCGTTTCATTGGCCGCCCTCCGCGTACAGCGCATCAAGAAAAGCGGGAGTGAAGCTGCCAGGCCCACCCTGCTGCGCCGCTTTTCCACCGGCGAGTTTCATCAGGCCGCAGGCCGCGGCGACGTTCTCCAGACGGTCGCCGGGCATCGCTGTGCTGGCGGCAACCACTGCCGACAGCGCGCAGCCGGTACCAACCACCCGGGTCATCAGCGGATCGCCTCCGGAGACCATCAGCGTGCGCTGGCCATCGGTGATGTAATCGACTTCGCCGGTTACCGCGACCACGGTATTTAACTGGCGAGCCAACGCTTCGGCGGCGGGCAGCGCAGCAGCGGCGCTATCGGTGGTATCGACGCCGCGCCCGCCGCCGCTCATTCCGGCAAGGGCCAACACTTCCGAAGCATTGCCGCGTATCGCGGCAGGCTGTAGCGCCAGCAGTTGCCGACAAAATTCAGTGCGCAGCGTTAGTGCGCCAACCGCTACTGGATCCAGCACCCACGGTTTTCCCGCCTGCCGCGCACTGTGCGCCGCCGCGCGCATCGCCGCGGCGCGTTCTACCGTCAGGGTGCCGACATTAATCAGCAGCGCATCGGCAATCGCAGAAAACTGGCTGGCTTCGTCCGGGTCGATAACCATCGCGGGCGAAGCGCCTGTCGCTAAAAGCACGTTGGCGGTAAATGTCTGCACCACGTCATTCGTCATGCAGTGAATAAGGGGGGAATGGCTGCGTAAAAGGTGCCGCAGACGGGCAATTTGCGCGGGGTTTAGCAGGTCAGGCATCGTTTGCTCCCGCCAGGCGATGAAGAAGCGACGACCCTGCGGTCTCTGACTTCCCTACGCTGGCATTATCCAGATCAGGTGGTACGGGTATTTCTCAGCCTTCACAAGGAAGGGCACCCCGAGTCATTGAGAGATAAAACGTTCTCAGCAGGCAGGTTACGGTATGTCTCTACACAACGCAAGCGACTGCTGATAAGAGAAATAATGTAAGAATATTTAGCGGTACAGCACATTGTTGGATTTGCTTTCCCCTCACGACGGATACACTATGATAAAAAGTGCAACCTTACTTTGAGGTGTCGCTATGCCCGTTTATCACCATGCTCTGGTGCTGATCAACAACAGCCTTGATGGTGTTCCGTTGCTCCAGCACGCCGCCAAAATGGCGGAAGAGAACGCCCTGCGTATTACCATTGCTCATATCAGTACCGACTACCGGGCGCTGAATTATGTCTCCGATAGTCTGCTGGATGATGACGTTTCTCAGGAGGTCATTCAGGCTAAAGCCTTGCTGAGCGAACTGGCGGCGACGGTCCCTATCCCTGTGCAGACGCTCTCGTTGGTCACCACTCGTCGTTTTGCCGATGTTGAAGAGTGCGTGCGCCAGCGAAATATCGATTTGATTATCGCCGGGCATCATAACCGGCTGCTGGGCGTGCTCTCCTCGCACTCTATGGAATACATTAATCACCTGGCCACCGACGTGCTGATCAAGCATCTGCCTTAGCATCCTTTCCCGGAGGCGCTGAGTCTGTCCGGGCCACCATACCGGCGCAGCGCTGTTGCCAATGAGACAGGTCAGGCTTTTGCCGCCATCCGGTAGAAACGCGAGCACAATGTTTGATACAGGTTTGTCATCAGCCTCTTACTGGTCGTCAGTTTGAATCCTTACCCGTTCGGCTTCAGGGCATCCAGATCAGTGTGGAAGACTGTAGCCAGACCACGAGCCTTCATTAGCTCGGTCAGCACATTGCGCGGTTTATCCCCGCTTGCGCGGGGAACATGAACTTTTCTGAGCATAAAACTATACTCCCTGCGGTTTATCCCCGCTTGCGCGGGGAACATCCGCGAGCCTGCCGTACACAACAACGCGATGCCGGTTTATCCCCGCTTGCGCGGGGAACATGAAAAAAAATGGCTAAAAACGATACTCTGTCCCGGTTTATCCCCGCTTGCGCGGGGAACATGCTGGTCGGGTGCTACAACACCCACCAGCCGCCCGGTTTATCCCCGCTTGCGCGGGGAACATGGTCGCAGCCAGTACCGCCTGATCCGCGACTTCGGTTTATCCCCGCTTGCGCGGGGAACATTTAATCCAAATCGGCTTTTGTAACCAAGGGCCCGGTTTATCCCCGCTTGCGCGGGGAACATTTTCACGGCTTTGCGCGGATTAATCACCTGCCCGGTTTATCCCCGCTTGCGCGGGGAACATAATATTTCACTTTCTGGGCTCCGGAATTTGTACGGTTTATCCCCGCTTGCGCGGGGAACATGGGGAAACATTGACTGGATATGATTTTGTCTCCGGTTTATCCCCGCTTGCGCGGGGAACATAGAACGTGGGCCGATCTGCGGATACTGGCCGACGGTTTATCCCCGCTTGCGCGGGGAACATAAAACGGTCGCCGTTCGCTAAATCCAGATGTGCGGTTTATCCCCGCTTGCGCGGGGAACATGCGGGGGCCGCAACAAAATATGAAGAGCGCGGGCGGTTTATCCCCGCTTGCGCGGGGAACATACCTTTATTCTGGCTGGCCCAGCTGGCGCCGGCGGTTTATCCCCGCTTGCGCGGGGAACATACTCGCCCCCTGCGCACCGTGGGCGGTGATGGCGGTTTATCCCCGCTTGCGCGGGGAACATTCATCAACCGTAATCCCCCGACAGTCAGGATGCGGTTTATCCCCGCTTGCGCGGGGAACATACTAAATATATCTTATTGTTTTATAATAAATTTATCGACACAAAACATTCTACCGACATTTTTGCAACAACATGATTTTATTAAAGAGCTATAACGCTTTGATTTTAAAAGACACGATACTGTATTCCATTGCCTCTCTCGTATTTCACCAAAACAAGCGGCGATAGCTATACCTCTACAGAATGCCTCTACAAATCCACTTCCCGCAGCGAACTCTGCAGTAAACAAAAACACGCTTCAATTAACGGCGGCAGGGGCTGTGGCCCGCGCATAAGCGCCACGGTCCGCGTCAGCGCTGGCTGCTGAAGCTGAGCAATCTTCAACGCAGGGCCCTGAAGGTGGGTGGTATAGAGCTCAGGCAAAATCGCCACCGCCAGCCGGGAGCGCACCAGACCATATAGCGTTTCAATATAGTCCACCTGATAACGGGTATTTAACGTCAGCCGATGGCTCTCCACCAGCGCCCCGACCAGACGCTGAATATTACCTTTTGAGAATACCGCAATATCGCGCCCCGCCAGCAGCTTCCACGGTAAATGCGGCTGCCCGGCCAGCGGATCGTCACGATGCAGTACCGCAACGAACGGATCTTCACGCAAAGGATAAACCTGCAGTTCAGGCGGCAACGAACGATCAATGGCGCCTACGGCAAAATCTATCTTCCCCGACAAAAGCTCGCAAAACAGAGCATCGTTAGTCTGATCGTGAAACTCCACCCTAAGGCGCGGAAAAGCCTGCGCCAGCGTCTGAGGCAACAACGGAAACAGCAGCGAGCTAACCGAGGGCACCAGGCCAATACGTACCGTACCGTCGCCACCCGCTTCGACAATCTGCCGCATATCCTGAAACGCCAGTTGCGCCACGCTCAATACCCGCCGGGCATGCGGCAAAATCGCCGCCCCCAGATCGGTCAAAGTAACCGCAGAAGCCGTGCGATTGACCAGCTTCCCGCCCAGTACCGTCTCAATTTGCCGCAGCGCGCTGCTTAGCGCCGGTTGGCTGATCGCCAGGCGATTAGCGGTATCGGTGAAATGGCGTAGCTCAGCCAGGGTCACAAAATACTGGATCTGCTTAAGGGAGAGCGCAGGCAGACGCTGCCAGGGTTCGGTCATAGGATTCTTCGTCTTCACTAACGATTATTCTGCAGAATAACCCGAAGTTATCGGGCGATAAATTTATTCATCTGGGCAAACGTTTGCACTGCCCCTAGAGTATCCGCATTATCCTTGTGCCGGAGATGTTATGTCCAGCAGTGCTGAAATCCGCCGTCGCGCCGTTCAGGCCGCTCGCGGAGAATCCCCGTTCGATCTCTTATTGACCGACGCGCAGATTGTCGATATGGCGACCGGCGAAATCCGCGAGGCCGATGTTGGCATCGTCGGTGAAACCATCGCCAGCGTACATCCACGCGGCAGCCGTTCCGATGCCCGCGAACATCGCTCCCTGGCGGGATGTTTTTTGTCGCCAGGGCTGATGGATACTCATGTCCACCTTGAAAGCTCTCACCTGCCGCCGGAACGTTATGCTGAAATCGTCCTGGCCCAGGGCACCACGGCGGTGTTCTGGGATCCCCATGAACTGGCCAACGTACTGGGCGTGGACGGTGTGCGCTATGCCGTCGCCGCCAGTCGCCATCTCCCCTTGCAGGTAATGGTGGCCGCGCCCTCCAGCGTGCCGTCAACGCCGGGGCTGGAGATGTCTGGCGCCGATTTTGCTGGCGCGGAGATGCAAACCATGCTGGCATGGCCGGAAGTACGCGGCGTCGCGGAAGTGATGGATATGCATGGCGTACTGCACGGCAGCGAGCGGATGCAGGAGATCGTTCAGGCCGGTCTGGACAGCGGTAAGCTGATTGAAGGCCACGCCCGCGGTTTGAGCGGCGCGGATCTCCAGGCCTATCTTGCCGCCGGCGTCACGTCCGATCACGAACTGACCTCAGCGGAAGATGCACTGGAAAAACTGCGCGCCGGGCTGACTATCGAAATTCGCGGTTCGCACCCTTACCTGCTGCCGGAGATCGTTAAAGCATTGAAAACGCTGCCGCATCTCTCCTCGCAAATCACCGTCTGCACCGATGATGTCCCGCCGGATATGCTACTGGAAAAAGGTGGGATCATTGCCCTGCTCAATCTACTGATTGAACAGGGCCTGCCGGTAACCGACGTCTTGCGCTTCGCGACCCTCAACGCGGCGATCCGTCTGCAGCGTCACGATCTGGGGCTAATTGCCGCCGGGCGTCGCGCCGATCTGGTCGCTTTCGATTCATTAGAAAAGCTTAACGCGCGGCAAGTCTACGTCGCCGGTAAGCTGATTGCGCAAAACGGCGCCCTGCTCCAGCCGGTTCCGGCGGCGAGCGGCGTAACGCCGCCGCGCGACACGCTGCGGATTGCGCCGCTAAGCCCTGACGATTTTGTCCTCCGCGTCGGCGATATTCGCCACGGCGTCGCCCGCCTGCGGCATATTCGCGGCGCGCGTTTTACCCAGTGGGGTGAAGTTGAGGTACAGGTTCGCGATGGCAAAGTGCAACTCCCGGACGGCTTTAGCCTGATTTGGGTTAAGCATCGCCACGGTCGCCACCGGGCGACGCCGCAAATCGCCCTGTTAGAGGGCTGGGGGGAGCTGCGCGGCGCTATCGCCACCAGCTACTCACACGACTCGCATAACCTGGTGGTACTGGGCCGCGATGCCGACGATATGGCGCTGGCGGCAAACCGACTGATCGCATCCGGCGGCGGCATGGCGCTGTCGCAGCGGGGCAACATTCTCGCTCACGTGGCGATGCCGATTGCCGGAATGCTCTCCGACTTACCGGCTCCGGAACTGGCCCGGCAGTTCCGCCAGCTTCGCGATCTGAGCGCCGAGATTGCGGACTGGCAACCACCGTACCGCGTGTTTAAGGCAATTGAAGGCACCTGCCTCGCCTGTAATGCCGGTCCGCATTTGACTGATTTAGGTTTGACCGACGGCAGCACCCGCCAGATAGTCGAACCGCTGATAGACTGCCGGGAAATCCCGGAACACACGCATCACAACAATAATCTTCAGGGAGCCTGAGCATGGCCGACAATACCCTTCATACCTCTACGCAAGCAAGCTGGCTGGAGCGCCGTTTTGCTTTGTATTCCCGCGGCAGCACGCTGCGCACCGAGTGCCTCGCCGGTATTACCGGTTTTCTCGCCGCCGCCTATCTGCTGGTGGTTATCCCCGGTCTGCTGGCGGTGGGCGGAATGGATAAAGGCGCGGCGACCACCGGTACGATTCTGGTATTTATCGGCGGCACGCTACTGATGGCGTTTTACGCCAACCTGCCGTTTATCGTCGGGCCGGGGATCGGCGGCTCGGTACTGGTCGGCGTGACGCTCGCGGGCAGCGAGGGAATTGGCTGGCAGGTCGGTCTCGGTATCGCCTGCTGGTCGGGGATTCTGTTTTTCCTGCTAACCAAATTCGGCCTGCGCGAAGTGGTCACCCGTTCGGTGCCGCAGTCCATTAAGCTCGGTCTGACGGCCTCCATCGGGCTGTTCGTCGCCGTGCTGGGGTTTCGCAACGCCGGGCTGGTGCTGGCCAACGCCAAAACCCATGCCCTGATGCTTGGCGATTTTCTCTCTCCGGGAGCGCTGGTGGCGCTTTGCGGACTGTTTCTGGCAATTGCCCTGCAGGCAAGAAAAATCCCCGGTTCGATTTTGTGGGCAATCCTCTTCGCCACCCTCATCGGTATTCCAATGGGCGTGACCAGACTACCGCAGAGCTTTATTGATCTGCCCCACTCGCTGACGCCGGTGCTTGGGCAAATCGACATGATCGGCGCGCTAAATATCGCCTTTCTGCCGTTCCTGTTCGTCTTTTTCGCTTCGGAATTCTTTTCCACGATGGGCACCACCCTGGCGGTGGGCGGCGAAGCAGGGTTGCTGGATGAAGAAGGCAATATGCCGCATATTAATCGCCCGTTTATGGTCGACTCGATCGCCGCCGCCATTGGCCCCTGGCTCGGTATTCCGGCGGCTACCGCGCTGATTGAGTCTTCGGCGGCCGCGGAAGCTGGCGGCAAAACCGGGTTAACCGCGCTGTCGGCGGCGGTGATGTTCCTGCTGATGCTGCTGTTTACGCCTGTCGCGCTCATGATCCCAAAAGAGGCTACCGCCCCTGCGCTGATTCTGATCGGTTTGAATATGTTCAGCGGTCTGCGCAAAGTGGATCTGGCGAATTTCACCGACGGGCTGCCGGTGCTGATGATGGTGATGATCACCCTGATTGCCAATAGCTTCGGGACCGGGATTGCCGGTGGGCTGCTGTTTTACGTGGTGATTAAGACCATTGCCGGAAAATGGCGGGAAATCCCGATTGGCCTGTGGATCCTCTCTGTTCCCCTGGTGTACTACTTTACAACGCTGGTGAAACATTAACTTATCCCGCAAGCGGGGCGTTGCCCCTGGCCCGAACGCGCGCGGCATGAACCACGTCGCCCTGTCAGCGCAGCGCTATCGGGGAATTGATGGCTTCACAGTATGCTTTCACCTCCTGATACAACAAGCGCACCGCGGCAGAGAGCTGCTTGCGGTGTGGACAAATCATATTCAGCGGCACCCGATCTCCCTGATAGTGCGGCAGCAGAACCTGCAGCCGCCCTTCACGGATATCATCGCCGACGTCCAGTTGAGATTTAAACGCTATGCCCTCCCCGGCAATGGCCAGGCGACGAATCACCTCCGCATCATCACTCACAATAGTGCCGGAAACCTGAACGTGGTGTACCTGACCATCCAGACTGAGCGGCCAGCGGTCGAACGCTCTGCCTCGCAGCACGTAAGTCAGCGCATTGTGTCGCGCCAGATCCGCCAGCGTCTGCGGTTCGCCATGTTCGGCAATCCAGCCCGGTGAGGCCACCAGCACCCGGCGGTTTTCCGGCGCAACCGGCAAAGAAATAAACGAGGCGCTGCCATTATCACCGTAGCGAAACGCAACATCTACCGGATCTTTAAACACATCGGTCAGATGGTCAGAAAACAGAATCCGTAAATGCAGCGCAGGATGGCGCTGGCGAAAAGCACGAAACACACGCAGAAGCAGATTACGCCCAAGATCCGACGGTACGGCAATTTGTAACGTGCCGTGAACCTCATCATCCTGAGGGTGAATTTTTTGCAAACCAGCATGCAAAGTATCGAGCATTTGCGTCGCGTAGGGTAGCCAGATCGCCCCTTCCGGCGTCAGGCGTAAACTCCGTGTTGAACGGGCAAAGAGACGAATATTCAGCATCGTTTCCAGACGCTTGATCGCCGCGCTGACCTGCGCGGGCTGCAGCCCCGCTTCCCGCGCCGCATCGCTGAAACTGTTCAATGCCGCTGCGCGGACAAACAATGCCAGATCTTCCAGCCTGAACATAGGAACCCCCAAACCTGGATTATTCTCAAAACAGGCGCAATTCGCCCAAAAATCGTCAGTGCATCACCGTTTACTTACACTTTTAAGCACTCAAACACTTGCCATTTGCTTCATGCATCGGGAATGATACGGGGCTGCGATTTTGTGTCCAGGATAATAATGAGGATATTATGCGTAAAACAAAAATGATGCTTCTGGGCGTACTCTTGGCCTGCACGAGTGGAGCATGGGCTGCTACCGACAGCGCGATACAGAAATATGCGCTGGATGGCGTTACCGCAGACTTCAAACAATTCCGCATCGGCGATACCGTACCGCCGCTGTACCTCACGCCAGAATATAATATAAAGCAGTGGCAGTTGCGCAATCTTCCGGCGCCTGATGCCGGTACTCACTGGACTTATATGGGCGGGAGCTACGTACTGATTACCGATACCGGGGGAAAAATCCTCAAAATCTATGATGGCGAGATTTTCTACCATCGTTAACATCCACTCGCCAGCGCGCCATCTCTGCCGCTGGCGTGCTGCGGCTTTTTTCAGCGGATAAAAACATCACGCTATAGCAACGATAAGCGTCATTATTATCCGCGCCCTGCAATAACATTAACATCCCGGTACTGACCTGGCCGATCGGCATAACTTTCTTGCGATGCGTATAAAAAAACCGTGCGCTGCAAAACACCGCACGGTTCAGCATGATAAGAGAATTACACCGCGCGGAAGGCGATCTCGCCGGGGATCACTTCCCCTTGCCAGTACAACTGCGCCGCGACGCGGTCTGCCAGTTGGCGATAAATTTCGGTAAACTCGCTTTCCGGACGCGCCACCACCGTCGGCGTGCCTTTGTCGAGATCTTCACGCAGAGTGATATGCAGCGGCAACTGGCCCAGCAGCTGAGTGTGGTATTTTTCCGCCAGCTTTTGCGCGCCGCCGGTACCGAAGATAGGTTCGTGGTGGCCGCAGTTGCTGCAAATATGCACGCTCATGTTTTCCACGATACCCAGCACCGGCACGTCGACTTTTTCAAACATCACGATGCCTTTTTTGGCGTCAATCAGCGCGATATCCTGCGGCGTGGTGACCACGACCGCGCCGGTTACCGGAATGTTCTGCGCCAGCGTCAGCTGAATGTCGCCGGTGCCTGGCGGCATATCCAGCACCAGATAATCAAGATCCGGCCATAATGTTTCCTGCAACATCTGCATCAGTGCTTTACTGGCCATCGGGCCGCGCCACACCATGGCGTTGTCGTCGGTCACCAGATAACCGATGGAGTTGGTGGCGAGACCAAATTTCATAATCGGCGCCATATGGGTGCCGTCCGGCGAGGTCGGACGCTGGTCTTCCGCGCCAAGCATGGTCGGGATCGAGGGGCCGTAAATATCGGCATCCAGCAGTCCGACTTTCGCCCCTTCCGCCGCCAGCGCCAGCGCCAGGTTGACCGCCGTGGACGATTTGCCCACCCCACCTTTGCCCGAACTGATGGCGATGATATTTTTCACACCGTTGATACCGGGCTGGTTTTTCACCCGCTGAAGGGTCGCGATACTGTGCGTCAGCTTCCAGTCGATGGCTTTCGCCCCGGTAATACGCAGTAGCTCCGCGCTGCACTGCTCTTTTAACGTTTCAAATGCGCTATGCCAGACAAACGGCATCTGAATTTCGATATGTACGGTTTCATCCAGCCAGGCGACGTGATGCAGCGCCTTCAAGGTGGTGAGGTTATGTTTCAGGGTTGGGTGCTGGAAATTGGCCAGGGTCCCGGCGACCATCGCGCGTAGACGTTCGGGGGATTTGCCCAGGATTTGCGAACTCATCCCGACTCCTTTTGTTATTGTGAGTTGAATCTTGCCGCTTAAGTTTACCCCAAAGGGAATAATTCCCCCACAATAAGCTTTGGGCTTACCAAATTATTGCCTTTGCGGTAACATCAAACCCCCTTTTTACAATAGAAGATGTAATCCCCACTATGACTCAAGTCGCGAAGAAAATTCTGGTAACGTGCGCGCTGCCGTACGCAAACGGCTCAATCCACCTCGGCCACATGCTGGAGCACATCCAGGCTGATGTCTGGGTCCGTTACCAGCGAATGCGCGGCCACGAAGTCAACTTCATCTGCGCCGACGACGCTCACGGCACGCCGATCATGCTGAAAGCGCAACAGCTCGGCATCACGCCGGAGCAGATGATTGGCGAAATGAGTCAGGAGCATCAGACCGACTTTGCTGGCTTCGACATCAGCTATGATAACTATCACTCCACGCACAGCGAGGAAAACCGCGAGCTGTCGGAGCTTATCTACACGCGCCTGAAAGAGAATGGTTTCATCAAGAATCGCACCATCTCTCAGCTCTACGATCCGGAAAAAGGCATGTTCCTGCCGGACCGTTTCGTCAAAGGCACCTGCCCGAAATGTAAATCTCCGGATCAGTACGGCGACAACTGCGAGGTGTGCGGCGCGACCTACAGTCCGACCGAGCTTATCGAGCCGAAATCGGTGGTTTCCGGCGCCACGCCGGTGATGCGCGACTCCGAGCACTTCTTCTTCGATCTGCCATCATTCAGCGACATGCTGCAGGCGTGGACCCGCAGCGGCGCGCTGCAGGAGCAGGTGGCGAATAAAATGCAGGAGTGGTTCGAATCCGGCCTGCAGCAGTGGGATATCTCCCGCGACGCGCCGTACTTCGGCTTCGAAATCCCCAACGCGCCGGGCAAATATTTCTACGTCTGGCTGGACGCGCCGATTGGCTATATGGGTTCCTTCAAGAACCTGTGCGATAAGCGCGGCGATACCACCCGCTTCGATGAATACTGGAAAAAAGACTCCAGCACCGAGCTGTATCACTTTATCGGCAAAGATATCGTCTACTTCCACAGCCTGTTCTGGCCAGCCATGCTGGAAGGCAGCAATTTCCGCAAGCCGACCAACCTGTTCGTGCACGGCTACGTGACGGTCAACGGCGCGAAGATGTCCAAGTCACGCGGTACCTTTATTAAGGCCAGTACCTGGCTAAACCATTTTGACGCCGATAGCCTGCGCTACTACTACACCGCCAAGCTCTCCTCGCGTATTGATGACATCGACCTGAATCTGGAAGATTTCGTCCAGCGTGTGAACGCCGACATCGTCAATAAAGTGGTTAACCTGGCATCGCGTAACGCCGGTTTTATCAATAAACGTTTCGACGGCGTGCTGTCCGCTGAGCTGGCCGATCCGGCGTTGTACAAGACCTTCACCGACGCGGCGGCCACCATTGGCGAAGCCTGGGAGAGCCGTGAGTTCGGTAAAGCCATCCGCGAGATCATGGCGCTGGCCGACGTCGCGAACCGCTACGTTGATGAGCAGGCCCCGTGGGTTGTCGCCAAACAGGAAGGCCGCGATGCCGACCTGCAGGCCATCTGCACCATGGGCCTGAACATGTTCCGCGTGCTGATGACCTGGCTGAAGCCGGTTCTCCCGCAGCTGGCGGCGCGCGCCGAAGCGTTCCTCAATAGCGAACTAAGCTGGGATGCTATCCAGCAGCCGCTGCTCGGCCATAAGATCAATACTTTCAAGGCGCTGTATAACCGCATTGAGATGAAGCAGGTTGAGGCGCTGGTTGACGCGTCGAAAGAGGAAGTGAAAGCGCTGTCAGCGCCGGTAAGCGGCCCGCTGGCGGAAGATCCGATTCAGGAAACCATCAGTTTTGACGATTTCGCCAAAGTGGATATGCGTATCGCGCTGATTGAAAACGCTGAGTTTGTAGACGGTTCCGACAAGCTGCTGCGCCTGACGCTGGATCTCGGCGGCGAGAAGCGTAACGTCTTCTCCGGTATCCGCTCCGCCTACCCGGACCCGCAGGTTCTGATTGGCCGTCTGACGGTGATGGTCGCCAACCTGGCGCCGCGTAAAATGCGCTTCGGTATGTCGGAGGGTATGGTGATGGCCGCCGGGCCTGGCGGAAAAGATATTTTCCTCTTGAGCCCGGACAGCGGCGCACAGCCAGGTCAGCAGGTTAAGTAATACTGCATAAAGCGCTGCTCCGGCAGCGTTTTTTTATTTATCTATTCTAAAATACCTCACTTTCTTTATTCGGGTGGTTTTAGCGAACGGCCTGATGGGGTGACAGGACTGACGGTATCGTCGGTTTTTTATGGCCTACAGCGCCGGGAGAGTAACAGATTGATTGTTGGCTCACCGCAGGGGGGGTGGGCGCATCAAGGAAACCTGGCGGGAACGCAGGCGCGCATCCAGGACTGGCCGCTAGGACGGCGGCCAGAGGGCGGGTCGAGACAGGGACAAAATTGCCGGGAGCAATTTTGAACAACGCTTGCGCTGGCTCCGGAGGGGCGAGTCCCAGGGATGGGACGAGTAGCGTCGAGTCCCGCCCGGTCCGCCAGATGAAGCCGGAGTGGAGCGGACCGCGCAGCGGCAGGTTTTCAGCGCAATGCCGGGGGTCATGGGGGCGAGCGAAACGCCCCCATGCCGTTCACAGACTGCGGGGATGGCATATATCCTCGTACTGACGGTGAACGGAACAGCACACTGAATCAAATGGGAAAAGCAAATATGCGCCACTTTCTCCACAACCCACCGTTTAACGTCCTCTTTCTGGCCTGGGGCCAGATGCCGGTTACGGCTTCGCGTGCTCGCGCTCGCTCAACCCGCGCAGAAAATAACGCAGGAACTGATCGCCGCACTCACGAAAGTTTTTATGCTCTGGGGCGCGCATCATCGCGGTAATTTCCGGCATGGCGACACGAAATTTCTGTTGGGTAAGAATAGCGAGAATGTCATCTGTCTTCAGAGAGAAGGCGATGCGCAGTTTTTTCAGCACGATATTATTATTCACCCGGCGATCGAGCGCCAGCGGCGGCGCGGCATCATCTTTACCGCGTTTGTCGTAAATCAGGCCGTTAAGAAAACCCGACAACACGATATCCGGGCAGCGCGCAAACCCCTCTTCGTCTTCTTTTTTCAGCCAGGGTACCAGTTGCTCCGCGCTGACCGGCGTATCCGCCAGCGCAAAAATGCGCACCAGGCCGCTATTATTGCTTTTCAGGGTGTAGCGCAGGCTACGTAAGATATCGTTACTGATCATAATGCCTTCATGATGAAAAATTCTGGCGCTAAGTCTATCACGATTCCGCCGTTTTACAGCCCGATCGCCTCTTTCAGGCTTTTCAGATAGCGGCGACTGACCGGTACTGTATGCCCGGCGCGCATCAGCAGCTCCGCCTGACCGTTCTCTTCAAGGCGGATCTCCTTAAGATGGGCCATATTGACCAGATACTGGCGATGGCAACGCAAGAGTGGTGTACGGTTCTCCAGCGTGCGCAGGGTCAGTTCGGTAAATCCTTCCTTCCCTTCGCTGTCAGTCACGTAAATACCGCTCATCCGACTGCTGACAAAAGCCACGTCTTCCATCTGCAGTAACCAGATCCGACTGTGGCCGGTGCAGGGAATATATTTTAGCGCCTGCTGGGTATCGTCGAGAACGGTCATATCCTGCAGGCTGCGCTCCTGGCGCAGGCGAGCCAGCGTTTTTTCCAGCCTCCCGGACTCAATCGGTTTAAGCAAATAATCAAACGCATGCTCTTCGAATGCTTTAACCGCATACTCATCAAAAGCGGTGAGAAACACGATATAGGGCCGATGCTCAGGGTCGAGCATCCCGACCATCTCCAGCCCACTGATTCGCGGCATCTGAATATCCAGAAACAGAACGTCCGGACGCAGTTTATGCACTGCCCCAATCGCCTCGACGGCATTGCCACACTCGCCGACAATCTCAATATCCGGCTGTGCCTCCAGTAGAATACGCAAATTTTCACGCGCCAGCGGTTCATCGTCGACAATCAATACTTTTAACATGCGTTCTCCTCCAGAGGCAGCCGCAGCGTGACGCGGGTAAAACACTCCGGCTCACAGGTAACGGAGATCCCGCAATCGACTCCGAAGCGCGCCCGCAGCCGCCGGTCGACCAGGTTCATGCCCAGCCCGCTAGCGCCAGGTTTGTCCTGATACAACCCGGCGTTATCTTCAATATCCAGCTGCAGCCAGCGCTCATGCTGACTGGCGCGAATGGTAATTTCCCCGACGCCGAGATGCTGCGACGTCCCGTGCTTAATGGCGTTTTCGACAATCGGCTGCAGCGTAAACGCCGGCAACTGATGCTGCGCCAGCGCGTCGGGTACCAGCATCTGAATATGTAAATTGGCCTGGAAACGCGCTTTTTCGATCTGTAAATAGGCGTTCACATGTTCAATTTCATCCGCCAGGGTGACGATTTCCGCAGGCCGTTTCAGGTTTTTGCGGAAGAAGGTCGACAGATACTGCACCAGTTGTCCGGCCTGGTCGCTGTCACGACGAATCACTGCTTTTAGCGTATTCAACGCGTTGAACAGGAAGTGTGGGTTCACCTGGGCGTGCAGCAGCTTAATTTCCGACTGCGTCAGCAACGCTTTCTGCCGCTCATACTGTCCGGCCAGGATCTGCGCCGACAGCAACTGCGCGATGCCCTCCCCCAGCGTCCGGTTAATAGAACTAAACAGACGATTTTTCGCTTCATAGAGCTTAATGGTGCCAATCACCCGCTGATTCTCGCCGCGCAGTGGAATAACCAGCGTGGAACCCAGTTTGCAGCCGGGATGAATCGAGCAGCGGTAAGGCACTTCATTACCGTCAGCATAGACCACTTCGCCGGTATCAATCGCCTTTTGGGTATACGAGGAGGAAATCGGCTTACCGGGCAGATGGTGATCGTCGCCGATCCCGGTAAATGCCAGCAGCTTGTCACGATCGGTTATTGCCACCGCGCCAATATCCAGTTCCTGGATCAGTACCTGCGCGACTTTCATACTGTTTTCTTCGTTAAACCCCTGACGCAGGATACCTTCCGTCGAAGCGGCAACTTTTAGCGCCGTGGCCGAGAATGCCGAGGTATATTTTTCAAACATCGCCCGCTTATCGAGCAGAATGCGCATAAACAGCGCCGCCCCGACGGTATTGGTGACCATCATCGGCGCGGCAATGCTCTGCACCAGATGCAGAGCGTCGGCGAAGGGGCGGGCGATAAGCAGAATAATCAGCATTTGCACCGATTCGGCAAAGAAGGTAATCGCGCCGGCAGTAAGCGGGCTGAAGACTTTATCTGGCCGTCCGCGCTTCACCAGAATACTGTGCACCAGCCCGCCGAGCAGGCCTTCGACGATAGTGGAGACCATGCAGCTCAGCGCCGTCATGCCCCCCAGCGAATAGCGATGCAGCCCGCCAGTCAGCCCCACCAGTCCACCGACCACCGGGCCACCGAGCAGCCCCCCCATCACTGCGCCAATCGCGCGCGTATTGGCAATGGAGTCTTCGATATGCAAACCGAAGTAGGTGCCCAGGATGCAGAAAATGGAAAAGGTGACGTAACAGAGTAATTTGTGCGGCAGGCGAACGGTGACCTGCATCAGAGGGATGAACAGCCGCGTTTTGCTCATCAGCCAGGCAATGACCAAAAACACACACATCTGCTGAAGCAGCAGCAACACCAGATCAAACTCGTACATACCCGCAAACCACACTTCGCCTGAAAGCGCGTAACATACACTGCCCGGTAATAACTTTCTTTGAAGCAATACAAGAAAATGATAATTCAGGGTAACGATCACATTTCTTGCTGCCAGCCCCGTCCTTTTCTGGACAAAAAATAAGCAAAATTGTCGCTTTCAGCCAACAGCTTCTACAGTTAATGCAGGAGAACAGCGCGGGAGGAAAAAATGGCGCTTTATACAATCGGCGAAGTCGCGCAGCTTTGCGACATCAATCCCGTCACGTTACGCGCCTGGCAGCGGCGCTATGGATTATTGAAACCTCAGCGCACCGATGGCGGTCATCGCTTATTCAACGATCATGAGATTGACCGCATTCGCGAAATTAAGCGCTGGATCGATTCCGGCGTTCAGGTCGGGAAAGTGAAAACGCTGTTGATGGACAGCGAACAGGAGATCGCCGATGGCTGGCGCGCCCAGCAAGAGATCCTGCTCGGCTATCTGCAAAATGGCAGCTATCATCGTTTGCGCATGTGGCTGAAAGAGCGCAACCACAGTGAATCAGCGCACACGCTGGTTAAGCATCTGATTAATCCGCTGCGCCAGCGTCTGCTTAGCCCGCAGCCGGCGCTGCGGGCGTTGCGGGGTATTCTTGATGGTATTCTGATTACTCATGTCGCCTGCCATCTTTCTGGCGCCGCAAAACACACAGGCAGCCATGCGCTGGTGATCGGCTGGAATGTGAATGATATTACCCGGCTGTGGCTGGAGGGGTGGATAGCCTGCGAGCAAGGCTGGCGGGTGGATATCCTTGCCCATTCGCTGACCCAGATTCGCCCGGAGCTTTTTCCCGACAGCACATTAATGATCTGGTGCGGCGACGCCCCCTGTAGCGCTCAGGTCAATCAAATGTGTCTCTGGGAGCAACAGCGTCAGGTTATCTGGCTGAATAACGCGACGGCAACCTCTCCCGCAGATCGTACGTATGCGTTGCCCGACGCAGTTCCGCCGGGAAGATGACCGTAGCTAAGAGCCTATCCCATTAGGGCTATTTTGCTTGTCATTTTGAACCCGGGCAGTGCTCAGAATCCTCACGTACTACGTGTACGCTCCGGTTCTTCCCCGCTGGCCGTATTCAAACTGGCTGCGCCAATAACGCCTGGTGGGATAGGCGCTAAAAAGCAATTAATGTTTTATTAACACCTGCGCTTCACCGTATAATCCCTGCGTTAACATCAGGAGCCTAATATGAAGCCAGCGAAAATTGCGGTCATCACTCTGTTCTTAGTTATGGCCATCGGCGGGATTGGCGGCGTTATGCTGGCCGGTTACTCGTTTATTGTTCGCGGCGGTGTCGGCTGATTCGCCGATTCAGCCGCTCAAAGCCACGGTCGACGATAATCGCCGCCAGCGCCACCAGCAGCGCCCCCTGGATGACATAAGCGGTATTAAACCCGCTCAGACCGATAACAATCGGCGTACCGAGCGTGTCCGCGCCTACCGTTGAAACGATGGTCGCCGTGCCAATATTCACGATGGTTGATGTACGAATACCGGCCAGCATCACTGGCGCCGCCAGCGGCAGCTCCACTTTTATCAGCCTCTGCCAGCCGCTCATCCCCATCCCCTGAGCGATAGTTAATACCCCTGACGGCACCGCGCCCAACCCGGCCAGCGTACCCTGCAAAACCGGCAATATGCCATACAACGCCAAAGCAATCAGCGCAGGCTGCCAGCCAAATCCCATCACCGGAACCGCAATCGCCAGCACAGCCACCGGTGGAAATGTCTGTCCCATCGCAGCGATGGTCTCCACCAGCGGTCGAAACTCCTGGCCTGCCGGGCGCGTCACCGCAATCCCGCCCCCGACGCCCGCTACCGTAGCGGACAGGCTGGAGAGCGCCACCAGCCAAAAGTGCGCCAGCGTCAGTGAGACAAAGCTCTCCTGCTGGTAAACCGGGCGCGGCAATTGCGGAAACAGCGTGCTGAACAGCGGCGCGCTGTAGGGCAATACCAGCAACAAGACGACAAACATGGCCGTAAGCCACAGCAGCGGATCATGCAGAACTTTCACGCCGGACCTCCTCGCGTAGCAGGTCGGCAAAATGCAGCGTCCCGCAGGCTTGCCCCTGTTCATCGACTACTGGTAGCGCCTCACAACGGCGGGCGACGAACTGCGACAGCGCCTCGCGCAGAGTCATCACCACGCTTAAGGCGTCTCCCTTCAGACGCTCGTCGCGGCGCAGGTAGTCGCCCACCCGACGCAGCGACAGCAGACGCACCCCCAGCTCGCTACGACCAAAGAAGGTTCGCACAAACGAATTCTTCGGTTGCAGAAGCATCTGCAGCGGTTCGCCCTGCTGCACGACTTCGCCGCCATCCATCAGCACCAGATGATCCGCCAACCGCAGGGCCTCATCGATATCGTGGGTTACCAGCACAATCGTCCGTCCCAGCAGGCGATGAATGCGAATCATCTCCTGCTGTAAGGCTTCACGGGTGACCGGGTCAAGCGCGCCAAAGGGTTCATCCATTAGCAACACTTGCGGATTAGCCGCCAGCGCGCGGGCCACGCCGACACGCTGCTGCTGACCGCCGGACAACTGGTGCGGATAGCGTTCGCGCAGTTGTGGCTCCAGCCCCAACAATGCCATCAGCTCATCAACTCGTCGCTGCGTTTTCTGCCGCGACCACTTTTGCAACTGCGGGACGGTGGCAATGTTCTGCGCCACCGTCCAGTGGGGAAACAGACCGATGGACTGAATGGCGTAACCCATTCTACGGCGCAGTTCGAGAACCGGTTGTTGGCGAATATCCTGCCCGGCGAAACGGATAGCGCCGCTATCGTGCTCCACCAGACGATTAATCATCTTCAGCGTGGTTGATTTCCCCGAGCCGGAGGTGCCGATCAACACTGAAAATGCCCCCTCGCGCAGATGCAGATTAAGGTTTTTCACCGCAGGCTGTCCGGCAAAGGCTTTGTTAACGCCGTCGAATTCAATCACTGACCTCTCCTTTCAGTAGCGCACCCCACAGCGCGAATAGCGCATCGACCACCACCGCCAGCGCGATAGTGGGGATCACACCCAGCAAAACCAGATCCAGCGCGCTGCTGAGCAGCCCCTGGAAAACCAGCGCCCCGAAACCGCCCGCCCCAATCAGGGCCGCCACCACCGCCATACCGACGGTTTGCACGCTGACGACCCGCAGGCTGCGCAACAATACGGGCAATGCCAGCGGGAGCTGTATCTGATAAAAACGCTGGAGAGCGCTCATACCCATCGCCAGAGCGCTCTCCAGCGCTTCCCGCGGCACCTGTTGCAGGCCGGTAACCACGCCGCGAACCAGCGGCAATAGCGCATACAGAACCAGGGCGATCAATGCGGGGGCTGTGCCGGTCCCGGACACGCCAAGTTGCGCCAGCGACGGAAACTGACGGGCTAACCCGGCCAACGGCGCGATAAGCAGGCCAAACAATGCAATGGAGGGAATGGTCTGAATAACGTTGAGTACAGCAAATACCGTCGATTGCCAGCCGGGATACCGCCAGAGCCAAACGCCAACAGGCAGGCTAATCAGCAGCCCCGGCAGCAGAGTGCCGAACAGCAGCGTCAGATGCTGATACAGCGCATTGTCAAAAACATCGCGACGATTGGCGTATTCTTTAAGTAAGGAGAGCCCATTGAGAGTACCCAGCCAGAGCAGCAGAGCGGGCAGCAGCCAGATTTGCGCATTCAACAGCCAGCGCCATAGCGTACGGCGCGTCATGCGGCGAACAGCGTCGCTGGCGATAAGCAGACAGAACGCCAGCGCCAGCCACAGACCACTGCCGGGAGAGGTGCGCGCCAGAGGAGAACCGCTCTGTTCCAATAGCAGCGCGCTTTTTCCGGCACCCCACAGCAAGAGCGGCAGCAGCATCTCCGCCAGCAGAAAAATAAGCAACGGTGGAAAGCGTCCGGGACACCAGCACAGCAGCACCGCGAGTAGCGCAACCGCCGCCTGTACGCCTGCCAGCCACGAACTGACCTGCCACAGCCAGCGCCCCTCGCCGGATAACAGCCGATTGGGCGCATAATTGATAAATGGCAGCGCCATCACCAGCAGCAGTAACAGCGCCAGCAGCAGCGCAACCCGGTTATAGCAGCGAATCGTCACGCGGGCCTACTTTAGCAGCCCTTTTTGTTGCAGATAGCTGGCAGCGACCCTCTTCGCATCCTGGCCCTCCACCGCAATACTCGCATTCAGTTGTTGCAGCGTTTTTTCGTCAAGGCTGGCGAACACCGGCTGTAGCCATTCGGCTATCTGCGGATAGGCCTCCAGCACCGCTTCACGCACGACCGGGGCTGGAGCATAAATCGGCTGCACGCCTTTCGGGTCGCTCAGGGTTTGCAACCCCAGGGCAGAGACCGGGCCATCGGTACCGTAAGCCATCGCCGCATTCACCCCGGAGGTTTGCTGCGCCGCCGCTTTGATAGTCAGCGCCGTATCGCCGCCCGCCAGCGACAGCAGTTGGTTTTGCCGAAGCTTAAAGTGATAGGCTTTTTCAAACGCCGGAAGCGCGTCCGGACGTTCGATAAATTCGGCCGAAGCAGCCAGCTTAAACTCACCGCCTTTTTGCAGATAGCTGGCAAGGTCGCTTAACGAGGTGAGATGATTTTTTGCCGCCAGATCCTGACGCACGGCGATGGTCCAGGTATTATTGGCCGGAGCCGGCGTCAGCCAGATAAGCTTATTCTTTTCCGCATCCAGTTTTTTGACTTTTTCATAACCCTGCCGCGCGTTTTTCCATGCCGGATCGTTTTCCTCTTTAAAGAAAAAGGCGCCGTTGCCGGTATATTCAGGGTAAATGTCGAGTTCACCGGCGGTTATCGCCCCGCGCACTACGGGTGTTGTGCCAAGCTGGATTTTATTGACCGTTTTCACGCCGTGGTTTTCCAGTACCAGCAAAATAATATTGCCGAGCAGCGCCCCTTCGGTATCGATTTTCGAGCCGACTTTAACCGGCTCCGCCGCCTGGAGCGGCATGCTTATCAGGGCCATCAGCGCCAGCAGAGCTGACCATTTTTTTGCCTGCATCATTCCCCGCCTCTCTTGAATTCGCGCTCCATTAACAGAAGCTTAAGAAAAAGCGTAGTTCATTTGCGGCATCGCGGAAAAAGAAAAGGTCGGTTAATTCCCCCCCTGAGAGTGATGACAAAGCCGGATTCGATACTTGCTGCTATTTCTGCCGGATGGCGGCTAACGCCTTTACGCAGCCGCCTCATCGTTATCGTCCGGCTGCGCAATTACAGCAGTTCAAATTCGCTCTGCTTAACGCGAGCGGAATCAACGCCGACGAACACATTGAATTTGCCCGGCTCGGCATCGTACTTCATCTGCTGGTTCCAGAACTTCAGCGCATTGATGTCAATCGGGAAGCTGACGGTTTGCGTCTCGCCCGGCTTGAGTATCACCTTTTTAAAGCCGCGCAGCATTTTCACCGGACGGCTCATGGACGCGGTAACATCCTGCAGATAGAGCTGAATCACCGTCGCCCCTTCGCGCTTACCGGTGTTGGTCACCTGCACGCTGGCGGTAACGCTGCCATTGCGCGGCATGGTGGGTGACGACATCCTGACATCGGAAACCTTAAAGGTGGTGTAGCTCAGACCGTAACCAAACGGATAGAGCGGACCGTTAGCCTCATCAAAATAGCGCGAGGTGTACTTGTTCGGTTTATCGGGATTATACGGGCGACCGGTATTGAGATGACTGTAATACACGGGGATTTGCCCGACCGAGCGAGGGAAGGACATCGGCAGCTTGCCCGACGGGTTATAATCGCCGAACAACACATCGGCAATGGCGTTGCCGCCTTCGGTACCGGCAAACCAGGTTTCGAGGATCGCATCGGCCTGTTGATCCTCTTTCACCAGCGCCAGCGGACGCCCGTTCATCAGCACCAGCACTAACGGCTTACCGGTGGCCTTCAGGGCGCTAATCAGATCGCGCTGGCTTTGCGGTAGCCTGATGTCGGTGCGGCTGGAGGCTTCGTGCGCCATGCCCTGCGCTTCGCCAACCACGGCGACCACCACGTCGGACTGCTTCGCCGCCGCCACCGCTTCGTCGATCATCGTCTGCGGCGAACGCGGGTCGACCTGCACCGCTTTCTCATACAGATTGAGGAAGTCGACGATGCCTTTATCATTGGTGATATTGGCGCCTCGGGCATAAATAATTTTGCCTTTATCGCCCAGCGCATTACGCATGCCGGTCAGCACGGTTACTGACTGATCGGCAACGCCCGCCGCCGACCAACTGCCCATCATATCGCGCTTGCTGTCAGCCAACGGCCCCACCACCGCGATCGTGCCCGACTTTTTCAGCGGCAGCGTCTCAAGACGATTTTTCAGCAACACCAGACTCTCGCGCGCCACTTCACGCGCTTCTTTGCGATGCAGACGGCTTTCGGCGTTAGTATCCTGCGGGTCGGAGCCTTTTGGCCCCAGGTGGCTATACGGGTCGTTAAACAGGCCCATATCATATTTCACATTCAGCACATGGCGGGTGGCGTCGTCCAGCTCCGCCATCGTCACCTTGCCGGACTTCACCAGCCCCGGCAGATATTTGCTGTAGTACTCGTCGCTCATGCTCATGTTAATGCCAGCATTCAGCGCCACACGTACCGCGTCTTGCGGATCGGAGGCCACGCCGTGTTTGATCAGCTCTTTGATGGCCCCGTGGTCGGAAACGGTAATGCCCTTAAAGCCCCACTGGTCACGCAAAACATCTTTCAGCAGCCAGGCGTCGGAAGTCGCCGGTGTGCCGTTGAGCGAGTTAAGCGCCACCATCACCGCCCCGCTTCCCGCATCCAGCCCCGCTTTGTACGGTGGCATATAGTCGTTGAACAGGCGCTGCGGACTCATGTCGACGGTGTTGTACTCTTTGCCGCCCTCGACCGCGCCATAGGCGGCAAAGTGCTTGACGCTGGTCATCACTGAGTAGCGATCCGCCGGACTTTTCCCCTGCATCGACTCCACCATCGCCCTGCCCATCACGGTGGTCAGATATGTGTCTTCCCCGAAGCCTTCCGACACCCGTCCCCAGCGAGGATCGCGGGAAACATCGACCATCGGCGCCCAGGTCATATTCAGGCCATCGTCGGCGGCTTCATACGCCGATACCCGCCCGACGGTTTTAACCGCATCAAGATCAAACGAGGAGGCTAAACCGAGGCTGATAGGAAAGACGGTACGCTGGCCGTGCAGCACATCATAAGCGAAAAACAGCGGAATTTTCAGGCGGCTGAGCGCCATCACCTGGTCCTGCATAATACGGATATCATGGCGGGTCACGGTGTTAAAAATCGCCCCCACCTGACCCTCTTTGATCATTTCGCGGATAGCGTCTTTCGGGTTATCCGGCCCGACGCTAATTAAGCGCAGCTGACCGATTTTTTCATCCACCGTCATTTTCGCCAGCAGTTTGGTCACAAACGCATCCCGCGCCTGCGGTGTTAAGGGATGATTGCCGAACAGTTCATCCGCCAGCGCGGGTTGCAGCGTCAGACCGACCGCGACGCCTACAGTACAGAGCCACTTCATTTTAACCCCTTATTGTTACAGCCAAATATTTCGGCGAAAAGATAACAAAAACCGCAGTTTGCCATAAACATAAACCAGGCGCCTGTAGAAAGCGCGCACGCTTCTCTGATTTTTCATAACATTCATGCATCAAATTGTCATACAAAGCGCTATTCTTAATAGCCTATTCAGCAGGCGTTATTCGTGCCGTCATTTTGAGCCCGGCTCTGGTTCAGAATGACAAACAAAATAGCCCTAATGGATGGCTTTATTCGTGATTATCTTGTACCACCACAAGGAGTGGAACATGTCATCTGCGACAACAAATAACAACGCCTTTCTGGCTGAACTCACCCGACTGGTCGGCGCGTCTCATCTGTTGACCGATCCGGCTAAAACCCAGCGCTATCGCAAAGGATTCCGCTCCGGCCAGGGCGACGCGCTGGCGGTGGTGTTTCCCGGTACGCTACTGGAACTGTGGCGCATACTGAATGCCTGCGTTGAGGCCGATAAAATCATCCTGATGCAGGCGGCGAATACCGGCCTTACTGAAGGCTCAACCCCGAACGGTAATGATTATGACCGGGAAATCGTCATTATCAGCACGCTGCGTCTGGATAAACTGCATCTGCTGGATAAAGGTGAACAGGTACTGGCTTACCCCGGCACTACGCTCTATTCACTGGAAAAAGCCCTGAAACCATTGGGTCGCGAACCCCATTCGGTAATTGGTTCTTCATGCATCGGCGCATCGGTAATTGGCGGGATCTGCAACAATTCCGGCGGCTCACTGGTTCAGCGCGGCCCCGCCTATACCGAAATGTCCCTGTTCGCCCGGATTGATGAAAACGGCAAACTCAGTCTGGTCAACCATCTGGGTATCGATCTTGGCTCTACGCCAGAACAGATCCTCAGCCGTCTTGACGATGAGCGGATTAACGATGACGACGTTCATCACGATGGCCGTCACGCTCACGATCATGACTACGTCACTCGTGTGCGCGACGTCAATGCCGATACGCCCGCGCGCTACAATGCCGACCCGGACCGCCTGTTTGAATCCTCAGGCTGCGCCGGGAAACTGGCGGTGTTCGCCGTGCGTCTGGATACCTTCCCGGCGGAAAAACGCCAGCAGGTGTTTTATATCGGCACCAATCAGCCTGACGTACTGACCGAAATTCGTCGCCATATTCTGGCTGAATTTAACCATCTGCCGGTGGCGGGCGAGTATATGCACCGCGATATTTACGATATTGCCGAGCAGTACGGCAAAGATACCTTTCTGATGATTGACAAGCTCGGCACCGATAAAATGCCGTTCTTTTTCACATTGAAAGGCCGTACCGACGCGATGCTGGAGAAAGTACCGCTGTTTAAGCCGCACTTCACCGATCGCTTTATGCAAAAACTGGGGCACGTCTTCCCGACGCATCTGCCTGAACGAATGAAAACCTGGCGTGATAAATACGAACACCATCTGTTGCTGAAAATGGCGGGAGACGGCATCGAGGAAGCGCAAACCTGGCTCAGCGACTATTTCCAGCACGCCGATGGCGATTTCTTCGTCTGTAGCGCCGAAGAAGGCAGTAAAGCCTTCCTGCACCGTTTCGCCGCCGCAGGCGCGGCAATCCGCTATCAGGCGGTGCATGCGGATGAAGTAGAGGATATTCTGGCGCTGGATATTGCGCTGCGTCGTAACGATACCGAATGGTTTGAGCATCTTCCCGCCGAGATCGACAGTCAGTTGGTTTATAAGCTCTATTACGGCCACTTTATGTGCCACGTTTTCCATCAGGATTACATTGTGAAAAAAGGCGTTGATGCCCACGCGCTGAAGGAAAAAATGTTGGCTCTGCTGCAAGCGCGTGGCGCCCAGTATCCGGCGGAGCATAACGTGGGTCACCTCTATGAAGCGCAGGAAAGTTTAAAACGCTTCTACCGTGAAAACGATCCAACCAACAGCATGAATCCGGGTATTGGCAAAACCAGTAAGCAAAAGTATTGGGGTGAATCCCAGGAGAATGCCGCGCGCGCGATCGATCCGCAATAATCCGCAAAAGGGGCTGTTCAGCCGCGCATCTTCTGTATTACGCTGCACGCCGGAGAAATCCCCTCTCCGGCAATCTCGCTACAGGAACTCCAGAATGCCCACTGTGGAAAAATTACACGCAGCTGACTTAACGATCCGCGAAGCGTTGCCCGATGACGCTCATGCTATCGCCGCACTGTATGTCTGGCACGTACTTAATGGGCGCGCCTCTTTTGAGGAGATCCCTCCCACCGTCGATGAGATGCGTAAACGCATCAAAACCGTACGCGATAACGGGCTTCCGTGGCTGGTTGCCCTGTGGCGCGGAACCATTGTCGGCTATAGCTACGCCACCTTTTATCGCCCGCGTCCGGCCTATCGCTATACCCTTGAGGAATCGATTTACGTCGAGGCGGGAATGGGCGGACGCGGTATCGGCAGCGCCCTGCTTTCCCGTTTGATTGAGCAGTGCGAACAGGGGCCGTGGCGACAAATGCTGGCGATCATCGGCGACGGGCACAGCAACGCCGGGTCTATCGCCATCCACAAAAAATTCGGTTTTAGCATCGCGGGCCAGCTGCGCAGCGTTGGTTACAAGATGGGTGACTGGCGGGACACATTAATCATGCAGCGCCCGCTCGGCGATGGCGACTGGACGCTGCCGGAGTAACATCAGCAGCGGGGCCCGCCGGTGCGGCTGCCTGAACAAGCCGCGTCAGGCGCCGCTTCCGGGAAGCGTTCTGATTAATCGTTTTGCGCAGTCTGCGCGCCGCCTTTCAGCATCGCATCGGCCATCTGCGCTTCACGCTGCTTTTTATAGCTGAGCGCGGAAGCCGGCACCGGCATCACCTTCCCGGTTTCAACCCACGTCCGCAGGCGGCTGGCGTCGGCAAAGTGGGTATATTTGCCGAACGCATCCATCACCACCAGCGCCACCGGGCGATGGTTAATCACCGTACGCATAATCAGACAGTGACCCGCAGCATTAGTGAAACCGGTTTTTGTCAGCTGAATGTTCCAGTTATCGCGGTACACCAGGTGGTTGGTGTTGCGAAACGGTAGCGTGTATGTTGGATGAGAAAAGGTCGCCATATCCTCTTTAGTGGTGCTTAGCTGACCAATCAGCGGATACTGCTCGCTGGCGATCAGCAGTTTGGTCAGATCGCGCGCGGTAGAGACGTTATGAATTGACAGTCCGGTAGGCTCGACGTAACGGGTATGGGTCATCCCCAGCGCCTGCGCCTTGGCATTCATGGCACGAATAAACGCAGCGTAACCGCCGGGATAATAGTGCGCCAGGCTGGCGGCGGCGCGGTTTTCCGACGACATCAGCGCCAGCAGCAGCATATTACGACGGCTGATTTGGCTGTTCAGGCGCACGCGCGAATAAATGCCCTTCATTTCTGGCGTCTGGCTAATATCGACGGTTAACATCTCGTCAAGCGGCTGATGGGCATCAAGCACCACCATCGCGGTCATCACCTTGGTGATCGACGCCATGGGGCGAACCCGATCCGGATGGCTGGCATAGATGATTTTTTTACTGGCGAGATCGACGATCATCGCGCTACCGGAAGCAATTTCCGGCTGTGACGCGGTCACTGCCGCGGAGGTTTTGGCCATCGCCTGGGGCGCAAAAGGCGCAGCCAGCAGCAACGTCAGGCTGAGAAAAGAAACGCGAAATCTGGTCATCGTGAACATTCTGAAAAGTATTTTTGCACGTTATAAACGTACGCCGCGGCGCAGCGTAGTCACGCCGCTGGCAAAAATTATCATAACCTGTCAGAACGCTGGCTGGCTAATAAGAATCGTGAACAAATGCTGCATTGCCGGCAGAAAAATCTATTCATGCCGGCAATGAGTTAATCAGAAGAGTCGGTATCCGTAGCCCCAGAGAAGCACGGTGATGGCAAGCAGCACTTCCAGTACCAGTACCCCAATCGCCAGGGTAGAGCTGGCGAAGCTCAACCCCTCTTCTTTATCAATCCCGAGGAAAGTCGGAATACCGAGATACAACAGATAGCCGGTATAGAGCAGTGCGATAGTGCCTGCCAGCGCACAAAGCCATACCAGCGGATAAAGCGCCACAATCCCGCTCAGGAAAATCGGCGTGGCGACATACCCAGCGAAGACCATGCAGCGTTTAAGCGAAGGCCGTTGCGGGTAGTTTCGTGCCATCCACCAGATAACCCGCCCCATCACCGCCACCCCGACCAGCATGACGGCATAAAACAGTATCGCCAGCGCCAGTCCGGTCATCAGCGACAGTTTGATTACCGTGCCATCGCCGAAGTTCCAGCCCAACTGCGTGGTGCCAATAAAGGCGCAGATAACCGGAACCGCGGCCATAAGCAATACATGGTGCGTATAGTGATGCGAAATAGTCTCGTTTTCGCTTTTAATCACCCTCATCTCCTGGCCTGGATGAGAGAAGAGTCCCCAGACATGGTTCATTGTGTCCCCCTTGTCACGGCGTGTTACAGCACTCATTTCAGTATAATTCACTCTGTAGATTATTTTATGTACAGCGATAAAAATGCGCTTCCCCGTAATACGGGTCAGTTAAGGGGGGGCAGCCGTGTTTATGGCACGCTGAGCGGTTTCGTTAAACGGTGGTTTAGGTGAAAGTGGCGCATTTTTACTTCCCCCATGTGATTCAGCAGGTTGCTCCGTTCACCGTCAGTAGAAGAGATATGCCATCCCCGTAGCCGGTGAACGGCATTGCGCTGGAAACCTGCAACTGTCTGACCGCTGAAGGTGATAAAACACAGAACCTCCCCTGAAAAAACGAACAGCGACGAATACGCTGCTGAAAGCACAAAACCCACAGCGATGCCCTGGTGCCCGCTGAAACCGGCGAACCGGAGACCCGAAGACAAGGGCTGGACGCCAGGGATGGCGGCCAGAGGCGAATCGAGACAGGCCGTCGAGTTGAGCCGACCGCAGGCTGAGGGTCGGGAGGTGAGCGCAGTGCGCAGCACCGGTTTCTTTGCGGGACCGCGGGGATTGTAAAGGGGGAGACGGTTTTCTCCCCCTTTACCCGTTCACGGGCGACAGTCATCCATTTTCTGCGGGATTACGGTGAACGGAACCCGTGGCGCAAGGCCTGTATTTATGGGGTTCCAGGTCAGGTAAGGCGCTAGCCGCCACCTGACAAGAATGCGGGTATGGTAGCGAAAACCGGCCTGTTATCTCCCCGTTGAGCGCAATGCTACCCCCCACATTCTGGTTCAGTGGGCTGTTCCGTTCACTGTGAATACGCAGATAGTTTTTCTGACCCTTGCGTGTGAACGAGCAGGGGGACGTTTCGCCCGTCCCCCTGCACCCCCGGCATTGCGCTGGAAACCTGCCGCTTCGCGGTGCGCTCCACTCCGGCTTCATCTGGCGGACCGGGCGGGACTCGTGATTACTCGTCCCATCCCTGGGACTCGCCCTTTCAGGGCCAGCGCAAGCGCTGTTCAAAATTGCTCCAGGCAATTTTGTCCTGTCTCGACCCGCCCTCTGGCCGCCGTCCTGGCGGCCAGTCCTGGATGCGCGCCTGCGTTCCCGCCAGGTTTCCTTGATGCGCCCAACCCCCCTGCGGTGAGCCAACAATCAATCTGTTACTCTCCCGGCGCTGTAGGTCATAAAAAACCGACGATACCGTCAGTCCTGTCACCCCATCAGGCCGTTCGCTAAAACCACCGAAAAAACGATTCCCGCTGGCCAATGACACAACCGATGACTCGCTTAACCAATCAGCATGACGCTTCCCCGCATTTTAATCATCAGGGTGTATGATTAAGGGACTGACGATTTAAGGAGTTTATCTTTATATGGATATCAATCACCTGATTTCCCAATACGGCTACGCGGCGCTGGTCATCGGCAGCATGGCGGAAGGCGAAACCATCACCCTGCTCGGCGGCGTGGCGGCACATCAGGGATTACTGAAGTTCTGGCTGGTGGTGATCTCGGTCGCTTTTGGCGGCATGCTTGGCGATCAGGTGCTTTATTTTCTTGGCCGACGCTTCGGTGGCCGGATTCTCCGGCGCTTTTCGCGCCAGAAAGCGCGGATCCGCCGGGCACAGCGCATGATCCAACGACGCCCTTATCTGTTTGTGATTGGCACGCGTTTTATGTACGGCTTTCGCGTAATCGGGCCGCTACTGATTGGCGCCAGTCGCCTGCCACCAAAGCTGTTTCTGCCGCTGAATATTCTCGGCGCGATGATATGGGCGCTGATCTTCACCACCCTGGGATATCTTGGCGGCGAAGCCATTGGCCCGTGGCTGCATCATCTCGATGCGCATCTGAAACACTGGATTTGGCTGATTCTGATCGTCGTACTGGTCCTGGCGGCGCACGGGTGGCTGAAGCGCCGCGAGGCGAAGAAGGAGAAGTGAAGCGTTTCCCGGGTCATGGAGTCAACGCCTTACTCTGACCGCAACGCCGCGCCAACAGGTAGCCCGGAGATTATCCGGGCCATCAGGCCGTTACTCTTTTAAGCTGCCGCCGTTACTGGCAATGACCTCTTTATACCAGTAGAAGCTTTTCTTCCGGCTGCGCGCCAGAGTGCCGTTGCCCTGATCATCGCGATCGACATAGATAAAGCCGTAGCGTTTGGACATCTCCGCCTTCGACGCGCTCACCAGATCAATTGGCCCCCAACTGGTGTAGCCCATCAGCTCAACGCCATCTTCAATCGCCTCGCGTACCTGCACCAGATGGTCATTAAGATAGCTGATACGGTAGTCATCGTTAATGCTGCCGTCGGCTTCCACTTTGTCTTTCGCGCCCAACCCGTTTTCAACAATAAACAGCGGCTTCTGATAGCGGTCCCACAACACGTTCAACAACGTGCGCAGGCCCAGCGGGTCAATTTGCCACCCCCACTCGGAGCTTGCCAGATGCGGGTTCGGCACCATGCTGAGGATGTTACCGCGCGCTTGCTTGTTCAGTTCTTCGTCGGCGGTTACGCAACCCGTCATATAGTAGCTAAAAGAGATAAAATCGACGGTCTCTTTCAGGGCTGCGCGATCGGCATCGGTGATCTCAATGCTGATACCGTTGTCGCGGAAATAACGCAGCATATAGCCCGGGTACGCGCCCCGACACTGTACATCACCGAAGAACTGCCAGCTGCGGTTCTGCTGCAGGGTCTCAAAAATATCCTCCGGTTTACAACTGAGCGGGTACATCAGCCCGCCAAGCAGCATATTGCCGATTTTACCTTCCGCCACGATCTCATGGCAGGCTTTAGTCGCCAGCGCGCTCGCCACCAGTTGATGGTGAATGGCCTGATATACTTCGGCTTTGCTGCTGTCAGACGGCAAACCAACCCCGGTTAGCGGCGCATGCAGGGACATATTGATTTCGTTAAACGTCAGCCACAGTTTGACCTTCGCCTGGTAACGCGCAAACACCGTCCGGGCATAGCGCTCGAAGAAACCAATCACTTTACGGTTGCCCCAGCCGCCGTACTTTTTCACCAGCGCCCAGGGCATCTCGTAGTGCGACAGCGTCACCAGCGGCGTGATGTTATGCTGCGCCATTTCATCAAAAAGCTTATCGTAAAAGGCCAGCCCGGCTTCGTTTGGCTGCGCATCATCACCGTTGGGGAAAATACGCGCCCAGGCAATGGACACGCGCAGGCAATTAAAGCCCATTTCGGCAAACAGGCTGATATCTTCCGGATAACGATGGTAAAAATCGATGGCGACATCTTTAATACCGCTGTCACCCGGCACGCGTTCCACCACATCGCCAAATATGCCGCGCGGTTGAACGTCTGAGGTGGTCAATCCTTTCCCCTCTTCCAGATAAGCGCCTTCCACCTGATTTGCCGCGGTTGCGCCGCCCCATAAAAACGCCTGCGGGAATGTCTTCATTCATCTCTCTCCTTAATTAGTGGGTTACTGACAACAGCGGCTGACCGGCTTCCACCGTGCTGGCGGAGACAATATCCAGGGCGCGATAATCGCCACTGTTGCTGATAATGACAGGGGTCGCCAGATCATAGCCGGCGTCCAGAATAGCCTTGCGGTCAAACTCCAGTAATAGATCGCCCGCTTTTATTTTGTCGCCCTCTTTAACATGGGCGGTGAACGGCACGCCATCGAGCTTAACCGTATCGATCCCGACATGGATAAGCAGTTCAATACCGCTGTCGCTTAGCAGGCCGATAGCATGTTTGGTCTGGAAAATTGAGGCCACTTCACCTGAGAACGGCGCGATAACCTTACCTTCGGATGGAATAATCGCCACCCCCTGGCCAAGCAAACCGCTGGCAAAGGTGCTATCTGGTACCTTGTCCAGAGGCAAAACGCTGCCGGTCATCGGTGCCAGAATGTCGTCTTCTGTGGCGACTGCGACCGGCGTCGCGGCCTGCTCCGCAGTTCTCCGCGGCATGCCGGCGATGAGGGTCATCACGCAGGCGAGAACCAGCGCCACAGCCATACCCACGACCCCGCCCCATACGCTGGCATCGATACCACCAGGGGGGATCATCAGCGCAGGATAAAAGATGTTCGGGAAACCGAAGGAGTAAACGCTGGTATTAAAGAATGCGCTAATCGCCCCGCCAATCGCCCCGCCTACACAGCCAAAAATAAACGGACGGCGCAGCGGCAGCGTCAGGCCATAAATCGCCGGTTCGGTGATGCCGAAAATCCCGGCGGAAAAAGCCGAGCCAGCCATCACTTTCTGTCGCATATCGCGAGTCCGCAGGAAAATACCCAATACCGCCCCCACCTGCCCCATCACCGCCGGCAACACCATCGGCCCCATGGTATCGTGGCCCAGAACCGCCAGATTATTGAACATCAGCGGCACCAGTCCCCAGTGCAGGCCGAAAATCACGCACACCTGCCACAGCGCGCCCATCGCCGCGCCAGCCAGCCAGGGCGCGACGGCGTATACAATCTGGTATCCCTGCGCCAGCAGTTGACTTAGCCAGGTGGCAACCGGGCCAATCACCAGAAAGGTCAGGGGAACGACGATGCCCAGGCAAATCGCTGGCGTGAAGAAATTTTTCATGGACGACGGCAGCAACGCGTTGCTTCTACGCTCAAGCCAGCAGCTCACCCAGGAGGCGAGAATAATCGGGATCACCGACGAGCTGTAGTTAATAAACGTGACCGGAATACCAATAAAATGCTCTACCGGCGCACCCGGCGCCTGCGCGGCTTCAAAAGCCTTAATCATCAGCGGGTGCGTTAACGCGCCGCCAATCGCCATGGTGATAAACGGATTGCCGCCGAATTTCACCCCTGAGGTATAGCCGAGAAAAAGCGGGAAGAAGAAGAACAGCGCGTCGCTGGCGGCAAACCAGATTTTATAGGTGGCGTGATCAACGCTGAGCCAACCGCAAACGACCGCCAGCGCCAGAAAGCCTTTGAGTAAACCCGTGGCGGCAAGTACGCCAATAAACGGCGTGAAAATACCGGAGACAATATCAATAAGCTGCCCAAGCAGAGAGGTTTTCTCCCCTTTTTGAGCAACAGGCTGGCTTTCATCGGTCAGGCCCGCTTCGCTACGCACAGCCAGCCAGACATCATGGACATGATTACCGATCACGACCTGAAACTGACCGCCGCTTTCCACAACCATAATAACACCGGGATTCGTCTTTAACCCTTCGGCATCGGCTTTGTTATTATCCTGAAGTTTAAAACGCAGTCGTGTCGCACAGTGAACCAGACTCACTATATTTTCTTTGCCGCCAACCCGGCGGAGAATATCCTGCGCGAGTGCTTTATATTCCATGCTGTTTTCCTTACTTCTGCTGCCCGCAGGCATCGTTAACTGAGTATGAGAAATAAAAAAAACCCGAGAACAACGCCGGGTTAGCGTTGCGCTCAGGTTTTGCCTGCATCATGCAGTAACAATCCCGTTTTAATCAGGAAGGCCAGGCCTGTTCAGCGCTTAGCGTCCCTCTTTTCTCACGCGTTCAATATGAATCGCGAGAAACATAATTTCTTCCGTGGTTAGCCGTCGCTGATAGCTTTTTTGCAGATGCAGGGCGACCGTTTCCGCACACTTCCACGCTTTAGGGTAGTTATCCTTTACGGCGCTGTGCAGCGTCACATCATCATCTTCGACAACCGTCCGCGTCAGCATGCGCTGGGCGAAAAACTTGAGATGAGTCACAAACCGCTGATAACTCAACGACTCTTCGTCATAATTCAGCGTCAGTTGATATTTCACCAGTTGCAGAATTTCCTGCATTACGCGGGTGACGTGCATCACCTCCGGCATTTCGCTGTTGAGCTGTGCTGTCACCAGATGCAGGGCGATAAACCCGGCTTCATCTTCTGCAAGTTCAACCCCGAGCCTTTTGGCGATAATCGCCCGGGCTTCTTGCCCCAGTGCAAACTCCTTCGGGTACAGCCGTTTAATTTCCCACAGCAACACATTACGCAGCGCCACACCCTTCTTCTGCCGCTCAATCGCAAAGTGGCAGTGATCGGTCAGAGTAATGTATAAACTGTCCTGTAATTTACCGAGACGATCACGCGCCAGATCGATAATTCGATCGCAGGTGGTGATCACATCTAATGGTATCTGACTGAGTAACTCGCCTAAACGGCCAACCAGTTCATCGCTCTGCAGCGCGAAGACCTTTTCAATTTTGCTTTCATCCAGAGAGTCACCAACGCGTTTTTGAAAGGCAAGTCCTCGGCCCATGACCACCTGTTCGCGCTGCTGCTCATCTACAACCACCACTACATTATTATTAAGTACTTTGGCGATTTGCATATGAACCCCAAAAACAAAAAAACCTGACCCCGACAGAAGCCAGGAATCAGGTTTTGCCTGCCGAAGCAGTAACAATCGGTCGTCAGTATTTCACTGCCCGTCGGATAAACTCAACGGGGCAAACCGAAAAATGTGATGAAGGTCAGATAGTTTTGTTCCGCCAGCCGTTAATTGTACGCGCTATGCTCGATGAGTCCTGCAGGGTACGCACCGCACTGAAAAGCGCTGACGCTTCAGAGTATTCTTTACGCAAATAGCTCAACCACTGTTTGATACGCGCGACATGATAAAGACCGGTATCGCCCTGCTTCTCCAGGCGGGTATATTTTTGCAGCAGTTCAACCACCTGGGGCCAGGGCATTCGCGGTTCGTTGTATTTTATTACCCGGCTTAAGTTTGGTACGTTCAACGCGCCGCGGCCAATCATGATCGCCTCGCAGCCGGTCGCCGTGAGGCAATCCCTGGCGCTTTGCCAGTCCCGGATCTCGCCGTTGGCCACCACCGGGATAGCCAGACGCTGGCGAATTTCACCGATCGCCCGCCAGTTAATACACTCCGCTTTATAACCCTCTTCTTTGGTTCGACCATGCACGACCAGCTCACTGGCCCCCGCCTGCTGAACCGCATCGGCGATTTCAAAACGCCGCTCGCTGCTGTCCCATCCCAGACGCACTTTCACCGTGACCGGTAAATGCGCCGGAACCGCCTCACGCATCGCCTTCGCGCCGCGATAGATGAGTTCAGGATCTTTGAGCAACGTCGCGCCGCCGCCGCTGCCGTTCACCAGCTTTGAGGGGCAACCGCAGTTAAGATCGACACCCCAGGAACCGAGTTCAACCGCACGGGCGGCGTTTTCCGCCAGCCACTGGGGAGACTGTCCAAGCAGTTGCACGCGCACGCGGGTACCGGATGGCGTCAGGCTATTATTGCGCAGCTCCGGGCACAGTTTATAGAACGATTTTACCGGCAAAAGTTGATCCACCACACGCAAAAACTCGGTGATGCAGAGATCATAATCATTCACGTCGGTCAGCAACTCGCGCACCAGCGAATCGAGTACGCCTTCCATCGGCGCCAGTAATACACGCATAGTTTATCATTGCCCGGAAAAAAGAGGCGCTATGGTAGCGTCTCCGGATACGGGTTAAAAGAGGCGAGGTGCGTTTTCTCCCCCATACCACGCATTACGCCTGAACGGACGACACATCGGCGCCTGGCGTGAACGTATGAGATGGTCAGCAATGCGTCGCCAGCAGGCTATGCTCAATTTGCCGCGCCTTTAACAAAAAGGTAGCGTTGGGGCGAGGGGAAAAGTGAGTATCGTTGCTGGCGCTGAGCCGATTTCCCCACTTTCTGTCCCTGCAATCATCACTCTGACAGACGGACGGTTTATTGTTCCCGATCGCTGTCTCAGGTATGCGGAGAATTCATGATGTGATCGGTAGCACATTTTCAGGTTTAATTGTATGATGAATGTGGTTCATCAAGGGTTATTACCATGAGTAAGTCACTGAATATTGTCTGGCAGTATCTGCGCGCTTTCGTGTTGATCTATGCCTGTTTGTATGCCGGTATTTTTATCGCCTCACTGCTGCCCATTACCATTCCCGGCAGCATTATTGGCATGTTGATTTTGTTCTGTCTGCTGGCGCTGCAAATCATGCCGCCGCAGTGGGTTAACCCGGGCTGCAATATCCTGATTCGCTATATGGCGCTGCTGTTTGTGCCTATCGGCGTGGGCGTCATGCAATACTGGGATCTGCTGCGGGCGCAGTTAGGCCCGGTGGTGGTCTCCTGTGCGATAAGCACGCTGCTGGTCTTTTTAGTGGTTAGCTGGAGCTCACATCTGGTTCACGGGGAACGCAAAGTGGTTGGGCAAAAAGGAACTGAAAAATGATCCATGAAATTTGGTGGTCGCTGCCGCTGACCCTGGTCGTCTTTTTTCTTGCCCGCAAGCTGGCGGCACGGTTTAAATTTCCCCTGCTCAACCCACTACTGGTAGCGATGGTGGTGCTGATCCCCTTTCTACTGGTAACCGGCATTTCTTATCAGCGCTATTTTCAGGGCAGCAAAATTCTCAATGACCTGCTGCAACCGGCAGTCGTCGCGCTGGCTTTTCCTCTTTATGAGCAATTGCACCAGATCCGCGCGCGCTGGAAATCCATTATCACCATCTGCTTTATTGGCAGCGTGGTAGCCATGGTTACCGGAACGACCGTGGCGCTGCTGATGGGCGCGACGCCGCAGATTGCCGCCTCCATTCTGCCAAAATCGGTGACGACGCCGATTGCCATGGCGGTAAGCAGCAGTATTGGCGGTATTCCGGCAATCAGCGCGGTCTGCGTTATTTTCGTCGGCATTCTCGGCGCGGTCTTCGGCCATACGCTACTGAATTTAATGCGTATCCGCACTAAAGCCTCACGCGGGCTGTCGATGGGCACGGCTTCCCACGCCCTGGGGACCGCGCGCTGTGCGGAACTCGACTATCAGGAGGGGGCATTCAGCTCACTGGCACTGGTGTTATGCGGGATTATCACTTCGCTGATCGCGCCGTTTTTATTTCCGCTTATTCTGGCAATAGTGGGATAAACGTGACTTTTATCACATTTATAAATGCAACATAAAATAATTACACTAAAAATGAGATATTAATCACATGTAGAGATAAACACCCCCCGTACACTGAATTCTCATTACATTGTTATGAGGCAACGCCATGCATCCACGTTTTCAAGATGCTCTTCCGCAACTGGCGGCGGACCTGCAAGCGGCCATTTCCCCGATGCTGGCCGATCCGCATTTTCCTGCTCTGTTAAACGCGGGGCAGGTCGCGGAATTGCAAAGTGCGACGGGTCTGGACGAAGACGCGCTGGCCTTTGCGCTGCTGCCGCTGGCGGCGGCCTGCGCCCGTGCCGATCTCTCCCATTTCAACGTCGGCGCGATTGCCCGCGGTATCAGCGGAACCTGGTATTTTGGCGGCAATATGGAATTTCTCGGTGCCACCATGCAGCAGACCGTGCACGCCGAGCAAAGCGCCATCAGTCATGCCTGGCTGCGCGGGGAAAAATCACTACGGGCCATTACCGTCAACTACACCCCTTGCGGCCACTGCCGTCAGTTTATGAATGAACTGAACAGCGGACTGGCGCTGCGTATCCATCTGCCCGGTCGCGAAGCGCATTCGCTCCGGCACTATCTGCCGGACGCGTTCGGCCCGCAAGACCTACAAATAAAAACGCTGCTGATGGATGAGCAGGATCATGGCTTCCCGCTCCGCGGCGACGCGCTGGCTCAGGCGGCCATTCAGGCAGCAAACCGTAGCCATATGCCTTACAGCCACTCGCCCTCCGGCGTGGCGCTGGCGCTCACGGACGGTACGATATTTACCGGCAGCTATGCCGAGAACGCCGCTTTTAACCCCACGCTACCTCCATTGCAGGGGGCGCTAAATCTGCTGAGCCTTAATGGCTACGACTACCCGGATATTCAGCGCGCCATTCTCGCCGAGAAAGGCGATGCGGCCTTGATTCAGTGGGATGCCACCGCGGCGACATTGAAGGCGCTGGGCTGTCATCATATCGATCGCATACTGTTAAGTTAATCACACAGTGCGGGTCAGGCGGCCCGTATTGTTGAAAATCCCCGCAATTAAACGACGGTTTCTTGCGCTTGCCCGACGGGTAAAGTAGCCTGAAGTCTCCCTCTGCCACTATTGAGCCAGGTTCATGTTAAAGCGTGCGTTATACAGCCTGTTAGTCCTGTTCGGCTTACTGCTGTTAACCGTGCTGGGTCTTGACCGCTGGATGAGCTGGAAGACATCGCCCTATATCTACGACGAACTGCAGGATCTGCCCTACCGCCAGGTGGGTGTGGTTCTTGGCACCGCCAAGTACTACCGTACCGGCGTCATCAATCAATATTATCGTTATCGGATTCAGGGCGCGCTGAACGCCTATAACAGCGGCAAAGTGAACTATCTGTTGCTAAGCGGCGATAACGCCTTGCATAGTTATAATGAGCCGATGACCATGCGCCGCGATTTGATTAAAGCTGGCGTCGATCCGGCGGATATTGTGCTGGATTATGCCGGTTTCCGCACGCTCGATTCGATAGTTCGTACCCGTAAAGTTTTCGATACTAACGACTTTATTATTATCACCCAGCGCTTTCACTGCGAGCGGGCGTTATTTATCGCCCTGCATATGGGAATTCAGGCACAGTGCTATGCGGTGCCGTCACCCAAGGATATGTGGAGCGTACGCCTGCGCGAGTTCGGCGCACGCTTTGGCGCGCTCGCCGATCTCTATATTTTCAAACGCGAACCCCGCTTTTTAGGCCCGCTAATTCCGATTCCCTCACCGCAGGAAGTCCCGGACGGTGCGCAGTCCTATCCCGCAGTGACGCCGCAGCAGTTGCTGGAGCTACAGAAAAAAGAGAAGTGATTTGCCGCCCTCTCCAGTCCAGGCAGACGTCTTAACCAACGTCTGCCTGAGCGCGTGGCCTTTACTTCTTGCGCGCGTACTTCAGAGAGTCCAGCGCCACGGCGAAGATAATAATCGCCCCTTTGATAATGTACTGCCAGTATGGATTCACGCCGATATAGGTCAGGCCGTAGTTAATAACGGTAAAGATAATCACCCCGGTCACCACGCCCAATACCGTACCTACCCCGCCGCTAAACGACACGCCTCCCACCACGCAGGCTGCAATCGCATCCAGCTCATACATAAAGCCAAGGTTGTTGGTCGCCGAACCGATACGCCCTGCTTCCAGCAGCCCACCGAAGGCATAGAACACACCGGACAGCGCATAAATCAGCAGCAGGTTCAGACCAACGTTGACGCCGGAAACCTTCGCCGCCTCCGGGTTGCCGCCAATAGCAAAGATGTTTTTACCAAAACGGGTCTTATTCCACAGGATCCAGACGAAGAAAACGGCAATCAGCGCATAAAAGGTGATATACGACAGGCGAAATGACCCCAGCGACACAAACCCCTGAGTAAAATGCGAGAAGTGGCTGTCGAAGCCGGAAATCGGCGACGCGCCAACAAAGTCATAATACAGCGAGTTGATACCGTAAACGATGATCATTGTGCCGAGGGTGGTGATAAACGGCGTCACGTTGAGATAGGCGATGATAATTCCGTTGATAAGCCCAATCACCGCGCCAACCGCGCAGACCAGCAGGATCACCAGCGGAATCGGCATCGTTGCCATATCCGGGAACACCTTGTTGGCATTATCCACTGCCTGAAGCATCGTGGCGGCGATAACCGCCGCCAGACCAACCTGACGCCCGGCGGAAAGGTCAGTCCCCTGGGTGACGATAAGGCCAGCCACCCCCAGAGCGATAATAATACGCACCGAAGACTGAGTCAGAATATTACTTAAATTCAGCAAACTTAAGAAAGTCGGATCCTGGAAAATAATAATCGCCAGCAACACAAAAAGAACCACATAAATCCCACCCTCTTTCAGATAAGTGAGAATACTCTTTTTATTTAACGCACTCATAAGGAGCCCCTGATCTTAAAGGTGCAACGACGCAAGACGAAGAATTTCGTTCTGCGTGGTGGTTTTCGTCTCAACAATTCCGGCGACAAGACCATTGCTCATCACCAGAATACGGTCGGTAATCCCCAGCAACTCCGGCATTTCAGAGGAAATAATAATGATCCCTTTGCCTTTTTTCGCCAGTTCCGCCATTAATTGATAAATTTCGAACTTGGCCCCGACATCAATTCCACGGGTGGGTTCATCAAGCATCAGAATTTCCGGCTGGGTTAATAGCCAGCGCCCGATGATGACTTTTTGTTGATTACCACCGGACAACGACCCAATTTGCGTGCGCTGTCCTGGGGTTTTCACACGCATGGAATCAATGACCCATTGGGTATCGCTTTTCATGCGCGAATTATCCAGCAACCCGACCTTATTCCTGTAATTCTTAATATTGGAGATCAGCGAGTTAAAACCGATATCCAGATACGCATAGATCCCTGTCGAGCGGCGTTCTTCAGTCACCAGCGCAAAGCCATGGTTGATGGCCTCATTAGCACTATGATTATTAATCTTGTTACCGTGCAGCGTTATTGTTCCATTAACCTTTTCACGAATACCAAATAAGGTTTCAACAATATCGGTACGCTTCGCGCCAACCAGCCCGGCAATACCCAGAATTTCGCCTTTATGCAGATCGAAAGAGACATCGCGAATTGACGGCTGACGCAGTGAAGTCAAATTACGGACCTCAAGAATCACCTCGCCCGGCGTGTTCTCCCGGTTCGGGAAACGCTGATTCAAAGAACGCCCCACCATCATAGCGATGATTTTATCCATATCCAGCCCTTCCAGCGGCTGGGTCGCAATCCACTGACCATCGCGCAGAACGGTAATGTCATCACACAGCTGAAAAATCTCTTCCATTTTGTGGGAAATATAAACAATACCGCAGCCGCGCGCTTTCAGCTTACGGATAATCTTAAACAGATGATTGACTTCTTTTTCGGTCAACGATGAGGTGGGCTCATCCATAATCACGATTTTCGCGTTATAAGAAAACGCCTTCGCAATTTCAATCATCTGCATTTGCGATACCGATAATGTCCCGACGCGGGCGCGCGGGTCGATATCAATATCCAGTTCATCAAAAATCGCACGGGTATCACGATACATTTTTTCCTGATCGACAAACATGCCCTTAACGGGATAACGTCCCAGCCACATGTTGTCCATCACCGACCGCTGTAATACCAGATTTAATTCCTGATGAACCATTGAAATACCGTTTTCCAGGGCCTCTTTTGCCGAATGGAAATCAATCTCTTTTCCCTGAAATAGAATACTGCCAGAATCTTTTTGATAGATCCCAAAAAGGCATTTTAATAATGTTGATTTTCCCGCGCCGTTCTCCCCCATTAATGCATGAATCGAGTGGGGACGAACCTTGAGGTTCACATTATCGAGCGCCTTAACGCCAGGAAACGATTTGTTGATATTTCGCATTTCCAACAAATATTCACCTGACTGTTCGCTATTATTGCTGACCATAGTTGTACCTGGCTGCGTGCGTACATCCCCTGAACAATGTATTAACATCGGAAAGGGTTGGATACGGTATCAGAATAATCGGGCGTACTCTATGTACGCCCGCAGCTTATTAAGAGGTTACTTTCCGATAAATTGGCTCAGATTGTCTTTATCAACCCCCACATAGGGTACGCGGACGATCTTATTGTCAATTTTCCAGTGAGTACCGGCTGCCGGCTCTTTGCCTTCCGCCAGGTTTTTCGCCAGATCGAAGGTGGCTTTCGCCTGATTATTCGCATCATTCAGTACTGTACCGGCCATTGCGCCAGATTTTACCAGCGCCAGCGCTTCGGGCAGGGCATCGACGCCAAATACCGGAATACTGCTCTTATTGTGGGCCTTCAGCGCTTCTACCGCGCCCATCGCCATCGCATCGTTGTTGGAAATAACGACTTCAATTTTGTTGGCATTCGGGCCAGACAGCCAGGCATCCATTTTGTCTTTCGCCTGAGCGGTATCCCACATTGCGGTATCTAATGCCAGCTGCTGAGTCTGGAAGCCTTTATCGTGCAGTTCCTTAATCACATAGGTGGTACGCGCTTCAGCATCCGGATGTCCCGGCTCGCCTTTCAGCAGGACAAACTGAATCTTGCCATCTTTGTTCAGATCCCAGTTCGGATTCGCTTTCCAGTGTTTCGCAATCAGATCGCCCTGGATAATCCCCGACTCCTTTGAATCGGTGCCGACATAATAGGCTTTGTCATAGCTATCCAGCGCTTTACGGGAAGGCTCTTTGTTAAAAAACACCACCGGAACGTTCTGGCTCCGTGCTTTATCAATAATTGTCCCCGCTGCCGCCGGATCCACCAGGTTAATCGCCAGCGCTTTCACACCTTTTGCCAGCAGGACATCAATCTGATCGTTTTGCTTGGACTGGTCGTTTTGCGAGTCATTCATTAACAGTTGAACATCCGGCGCTGATTTACTGTCTTTCTCGATTGCCTTACGCACCACCGACATAAAGTTGTCGTCATATTTGTAAATCGTCACGCCGATACGGGTATCTGCTGCGTGCGCCGCGGCACCAAATAACATGCCAGCGATGACAGCGGACAGGGTGAACACCTTCTTATTCATGGAATCTCCGGTTTTATTATGCAGGGTCATTGAGGGTGAAAATGGCTGACGGTAGCGTTACATTTATGTAACCGAACAGCGACATTCACGACTGTAATTCTGTCTTCCGTATAAAGTGAATCTCCTGGAAAAATGGTTTTATTTATCGTTTATCCGCTGATTACTGAGGTAAAAGTGAGTAATCACCGCATGTTGGCACACGTAAACGCAGCAATAATAGTTATCTTAATGTTAATAAACTGTGAAATTACTCACAGATTGAAAGCGGTTACATCAGAGAAGTCATGAGTTAGTGATCGGCGCCACAATTTGCCTTTGGCTCACAGAATGACGGCGCACCAGCGTCGGCATAAAGCAGTGGCTGGCATCATGCTCCTGTTTTCCGGCGGCGCCCTGTAGCGCCAGTTCAGTCGCCAGTTTCGCCATCGACATAATCGGATAGCGCACCGTCGTCAGTTGCGGATCGGTGTAACGGGAAATGGGAATATCATCAAAACCAATCAGCGACAGATGCTGCGGCACGGCAATACCGTTGTCTTTCAAGGCGGTCAACGCCCCTGCGGCCATGCTGTCGTTATAGGCAAAGACGGCGGTCAGGCCGAGATTACGCCCCAACAGCTCAACCATCGCCGCTTCTCCGCCCTGCATATCCGGCGATCCCGAAGCGACCCAGCAGTCAGAAGCAACAATGCCCTGTTCATGCAACGCCCTGCACCACCCCTCCCGACGGAAATCATCATCTTCAATACCGTGGCTGGAGGAGAGATAGGCAATGCGCTGGTGGCCATGATTCAGCAGCATGCGGGTGGCCATCAGCGCACCGCTGACGTTATCCAGCCCAATGCAGCGATGAGCGTATCCCGGTACGATGCGGTTAATCAGCACCATTCCCGGCATATGCTCCATAAAATCACCCAGCTCCGCGTCGCTTAGCGCTTTTGAGTGAACAATCAACGCTGAACAACGCTGGCGAATCAGCACTTCAATAGCATTGCGCTCTTTTTCCGCTTCATGGTAGCTGTTGCCGATCAGCACATATTTGTGATGCTGCTGAGCAACGGTATCAACGGCTTTAACCAGCGCGCCAAAAAAAGCGTCCGATACATCCATCACCACCACGCCGATAGTATCGCTGACCTGCGTGGCCAGCGCCTGAGCGTTGGCATTGGGCCGATAGCCCAACTGGGCTACCGCCTTCATTACTGCCTCTCGCGTTAGCGGGCTTACCAGCGCACTGTTATTCAGCACACGTGAAACGGTCGCGACGGACACCCCCGCCTGGCGGGCAACATCACGAATGGTGATCATGCTCACCGGCCTTCAGAGAATTGCAGTACCTCATACTCACCTCCTGTGTTCAATAAGGTGGCTATTCTGGCAGCGACGCGCGGCGCGCTGCGTGAGTGAAGTCACAGGGATGGAAACGGTTACATCTATTTTATTAACGATTGTGATCCAGATCGTTATCGTGATGTATCTTTTAATGATGTCCCTGAGGCACGACATGTTAACTGACGCCATAGCCATTCAACAGGCCCCTGACGAAAATGACGTAGCCAAAGCCACGAGAAGAGGAGATTAACCGTCCATATTGGCGGTACAAAGGCCAATAACGATAAGCGGTCAAACTTCATAAAGAGATCGAAACGGTAAAACAGCGTCGTACAAATCAGGGTTTGCAACAGATAGTTGCTCAACGCCATGCGGCCAACGCAGGCAATTGCCGCCGCCAGGCGCAATTTACACAACTGCGGCCAGAAGCCCCATGCCAGCGCCGCGTAGCCAATCGTTTGCAGCGGCGCACTTATCTCGCGCGGCGCCTGGAGCAGGAATGCACACCAGCGATAATCCCAGCCGAGATGCCACTGGGTAAAAATCGACGGCAAATTAATCGCCATTCCGACAATAATCAACAGTGCGCCAGCGCAGCGGTAATGACGCAGGCTGAACTGCCCTTTGAGCCAACCGCTGCGCATCAGCGCGGCCCCCATCAACATCATCCCCGCCAGTTGCCAGCCGTACTGCGCGCCCAGCGCCAGCAGGCTATCCGACAGCATATCCGCACGATTGCGCACCGCCTCAAAGCCGCCATTCAGCTTCCAGAACTGCTCATATTGCACATTCGCCGCATCCGGTACCCAGGAACGATTTGGCGTGTTGCCGGAAATCAAGCCCAGCAGTACCAGCACCGCCACACCAATGAGGTACAGCACCACACCGGTATTAAACAGCGATTTGGCATCATGGGCCTCGCGCACCATCCGCCAGCTCACCAGCCCGACCAGCGCGTAGGCGAGCAGGATATCGCCATCCCAGAATAACAGACCATGAATAAAACCAAGCAGCGCCAGCAGCGTCAGACGCGACTGGATCCAGCGCTTGCCGCGCGGCAGCAGAAGCTGAAGCCCGGCACCGAATAACAGCGCGAACAGCGTGAGGAATTTGACCTGCGCCAGCAGATCGAGGATCGCCCAGGTCCAGGCATCACTATCAGAAACCCGCCCGGACCATGCCGGATTGAGATAAGCGGCCTTCGGTAAACCGAAGGCAACGATATTCAGCAGCAGGATACCAAGGATGGCGACGCCGCGGACAAAGTCCAGCGTGACATTTCTCTCCATCTACCCTGCCCCATTTTTAGTTATGATGGCGTACGGCGCGCAGGAACTCCTGGCGAGTATTCTGACTGGATTTAAACAGACCGCCCAGCGATGTCGTGGTCGTGGCGCTGGTCGCATCGCGAATGCCGCGCGCCTTCACGCAATAGTGCACCGCGTCAATCGAAACCGCGACGTTATTAGTGCCCAGCAGCGTTTGCAGCGCGGTGAGGATCTGCTGGGTCAGGCGCTCCTGCACCTGTGGACGCTGGGAGAAGAACTGCACGATACGGTTGATTTTCGACAGGCCAATCACCGAATCTTTCGGAATATAGGCGACGGTCGCTTTACCATCAATCGTCACAAAATGGTGTTCGCAGGTGCTGGTGAGGGTGATATCACGCACGGTCACCATTTCATCAACCTGCATCTTATTTTCGATGACGGTGATTTTGGGGAAGCGGGCGTAATCCAGGCCGGAGAAAATCTCATCGACATACATTTTTGCGATACGATGCGGCGTCTCCATCAGGCTGTCATCACTTAAATCAAGGTTTAACAGCTGCATAATCTCGGTCATGTGTCCGGCAATCAGACGCTTGCGAGTTTCATTATCAATTTCTTGCACTGGCGGACGCAACGGCGTCTCCAGCCCACGAGCGACAAGCGCTTCATGAACGAGTATGGCTTCTTTACTCAGTGATGACATTTATAATCTCCTGCAGGTGTGGCGCGCTTTGCTCTTCTGAGGGCAAAGTTTGTATCATTGTGCGTGAGGTGACGCACAGAATCCAGTGGCCGCCGCGATAATTGTTGAAATTGGCCTTACCTCTCGTTCCATGTCCCCAGTCCCGCAAATGACGATACGTCCGGAAATGCCTTACACAGATTGCCGAAATCAAGCTCATCACGGGGACATGACGCAATTCCTGACGCGATGGCAACAGCAGTATGTTGGTTAAACGTTGCATTAATGATGCAATACGTTCCGAAAAGGAGAAAGTGAAAGTTGCTCACGGGTGAATGAAAATCTGTATTATGAAGAATTACGCGCACAACCCATAAGGAGCCTTGCATGGAACTGCTCGAAGAGCACCGCTGTTATGAAGGTCGGCAGCAACGCTGGCGGCACGACTCCACGACGCTGAACTGTGCAATGACATTCAGCCTCTTTTTACCGCCCTCTGCCACCGACACGCCGCCACCGGTTCTCTACTGGCTGTCCGGGCTCACCTGCAACGATGAAAATTTTACCACCAAATCGGGGGCGCAGCGGGTTGCCGCTGAGCTGGGTATTGCGCTGGTGATGCCGGACACCAGCCCACGCGGCGAACACGTTGCCGATGACAGCGCTTACGATCTGGGTAAAGGCGCTGGCTTTTATCTCAACGCGACTCAGGCGCCCTGGTCCGCGCATTTTCGCATGTACGATTACCTTTGCAACGAGCTGCCGCAGCTGATTGCCAGCGAATTTAACGTCAGCGAGCGCTGCGCCATCAGTGGACATTCCATGGGCGGCCACGGCGCGCTGATTATGGCGCTGAAGAACCCGGGCCGTTTCGTCAGCGTATCGGCTTTCGCCCCTATCGTTAACCCGGGCCAGATTCCCTGGGGTAAAAAAGCATTTACCGCTTATCTGGGTGCGGATGAAACAACCTGGCGCGCCTGGGATAGCTGCGCCTTAATGCAAGCCAGCCGGGCGGAGGATGCGATACCGACCCTGATCGACCAGGGCGATAGCGATCCATTCCTTGCCGAACAGCTGCAACCGGCGGTTCTCGCTGAAATCGCGCGGCAGAAAAGCTGGCCGCTGACCCTGCGTATTCAGTCGGGTTATGACCACAGCTACTATTTTATTGCTTCCTTTATTGAAGATCATTTGCGCTTTCATGCGCAGTATCTGTTGAATTGACATCCCCCGCGCCTTCCCGAATATGATGTAGCCGCCAGGCGTTTTGCCTGCGGCTCTGCCCGCCGCCTGCTTACTGATACTCACCCGCTTTAATCCCTGCGATCGAAATGCATGAAAGGTCTCACGCTGCAAATTAGGAATTTGCTAAGTGATTTTGATTATCATTAACATTTAAAAATAGATATCATTTTTTACAATTCTCCCATTTGTTTTCATTAATGGCTGTTTTTATCCCCTACTCAACCCAGGTTGCAGGATAAAAATGCTGGCTCTGGCTCCACATAAGCAGAGCAACGCGGCACGTGAGCGACAGATTCGTCAGCAATAACGCGCCGCAATGAATTTGTGCAACCAGCACAGCCTGTCGCCTGAAACAAGATGGAGACACAAAACAAAAAACAAGGTTTACGCATTACCTGATGGAACTTTTCTCACTTAAAATGGAATGAATCAATGACCAGACCTCACGTTAAATTACTTGCCGTGGCTATATGCGCGGCAATCTCTTCGCAATTTGTTCATGCTGCTGATAATACGATGGTCGTTACGGCCACAGGCTTTGAACAAAAAATCCAGAATGCGCCTGCATCTATTTCTGTTATCACCAAACAGCAAATTGAAGATAAAGCCTACCGCGACGTAACCGATGCGCTTAAGGATGTACCCGGCGTGGTCATCACAGGCGGCGGCAGTAGCAGTGACATCAGCATTCGCGGCATGTCTTCCCAGTACACATTATTTCTTGTCAACGGTAAGCGTATCAGTAGCCGTACCACGCGCCCGAACAGCGATAACTCAGGGATCGAACAAGGCTGGCTACCACCGCTGGAGTCCATTGAACGGATTGAAGTCATTCGCGGGCCAATGTCCTCGCTGTACGGCTCCGACGCAATGGGCGGCGTGATTAATGTCATCACCAAAAAAATCTCGAATACCAAAGCGTGGAGCGGCTCGCTGCACGCGGACGCCACCTTCCAGGAAGACCGCGACTCCGGTGATTTATACCAGACTAACGTTTATGCCTCTGGCCCTCTGATTGATGGGGTGCTCGGGGCCAAAGTGACTGGCTTATTCTCCCGCCGCGCAGAAGATAAAATTGAGTATGGTTACAACGAACAGAAAATGCGCAACGGCGGCATTACTCTGAATTTTACGCCCGATGAAAAAAATGACTTCGATCTGGATTACTCCCGCGAATTGCAGGACCGTAATAGCACCCCGGGTAAGTCAAGATCCGCCGGACGCGGTAAAGATAACTCGCATTACCAGCATACCAACTACACACTTACGCATAACGGCTATTACGACGATATCAATTCCACCAGCTACATCCAGCGTGAAGAAAGCAATAATGCCGGTCGCCACATGAAATCCTACAACACCATCTTCAACACTCAGAACCAGATTTTCCTCGGCGATCACACCCTCACCCTCGGAGGACAGTATCGCTACGAGAAGCTCAGTGATAAAGGTAACAAGTTCGAAGCCGCTGACCGTTTAAGTAAGCTGACACGCTGGAGCTGGGCGCTGTTTGCTGAAGATGAGTGGGCTATCACCGACAGCTTCACGCTGACTGGCGGCCTGCATCTGGATAAAGATGAAAATTACGGTAGTAACTGGACGCCGCGTGGATACGGCGTATGGCATCTGACAGAACAGTGGACGCTGAAAGGCGGTATTTCCGCAGGCTATCGCGCACCGGATCTTCGTCAGTCCTCCGCCGGTTGGGGGCAAGGTACCGGCGGTCGTTACCTGGACGGCATTATTGTTGGTAACCCGGATCTGAAACCCGAAAAAAGCCTGAGCGAAGAAATTGCGCTGATATGGGATAACGCGGATAATCTGAACGCCAGCATAACGGTATACAATACTGATTTTAAAGATAAAATCACCGAAGTCCGTCGCTGTAACAGCAGTACCGACCCCGCCTGCAAAATCGGCAATCATGAATACGATTTCGTCAGCGATCGCGTTAATGTGGACAAAGCGATTATCCGTGGCGTCGAGTCGACCTTTGGCTGGAAGATAACCCGCGATCTGAACTGGACTGCAAACTATACCTATACAAAATCAGAGCAGAAAAGCGGTAAGTTTTCCGGTAAGCCATTGAATAAAATGCCCAAGAATATGTTTAATACAACCGTAGACTGGCAGGCGACAGCGGATTTTGGCTTATGGAGCCGCCTGAACTTCCGCGGTAAAACTTCCGAGTACCTGAGCCGTACTTCCATGGCGAAAAGCAAGCCGTCTTATACTCAGGTGGATATCGGCTTACGCTACAACCTTCCGCTGGACGTGCTGCTAACCGCTGGCGTTTACAACGTTCTTGATAAGCAGATCGACGATGATACCTACGATATGGTACTGGACGGTCGACGCTACACCGTCGGCATAACGTATAACTTCTGATAGGTAACGGTGTCAATAAACCACCTGCTATGCGGGTGGCTCAGGTTGCTGACAAAGTGCGTTAACCGCCACCTGACGGAAATCCGGGCACAATGTCTAATACAGGTTGCTCATCAGCCTCAAGCCCTCCAGCCGGAGGGCTTGAGCTCACCTTAGTCTTTAAAACGCTCCGGGAACGTCATTTCGCTATAGCGCACAAAGCGGGAACCTTTCGCCAGTTTGTAACCAAACCAGATAACCAGGAACAGCGGAATACCGATATAGGTCGCCGCGACGCCACCCCAGTCGATAGTGTCTTTCAGGAACGCTTCGTAGTTCTGCCCGAGGGTAATAATCAGGCACAGCACGAAGGCGAAGATCGGCCCCAGCGGGAAGAACCCTGAACGATACGGCAGATTATTCAGATCGTTCCCTTGCAGCACATAGCCGCGACGGAAACGATAGTGACTAATCGCAATACCCAACCAGGCGATAAAGCCGGTCATCCCGGACGTATTGAGCAGCCACAGATAAACGGTCTGATTACCAAACATTGAGCTAAGAAAGCAGAGCGCTGCAATCACGGTTGTAGCGTACAGCGCATTACGTGGTACGCCGCCTCTGGACAACTTAGCGAAAATGCGCGGCGCTTTGCCATCACAGGCCAGGGTGTAAAGCATGCGCGTAGACGCATACATCCCGGAGTTACCGGCTGACAGTACCGCCGTCAGAATAACCGCGTTCATGATCGCCGCAGCCGACAGCAGTCCCGCATGCTGGAATACCAACGTGAACGGGCTGACGGAAATGTCTTTTACGTCATTACGCAGCAGGCTCGGATCGGTATACGGAATGATCAGGCTGATAATCAGAATCGCAAACACATAGAACAGCAGAATACGCCAGAATACCTGCCGCACGGCGCGCGGAATGTTCTTTTCCGGATTTTCCGACTCGCCCGCCGCAATACCGATAAGCTCAGTTCCCTGGAATGAAAAGCCGACAATCATCGCCACGCCAATCATCGCCGGCAAACCGCCCGCAAACGGCGCATCGTTGATGGTCCAGTTGCTCCAGCCAGCAGGCTGGGCGCCTTTAAAGATACCGACGATCATCATCACGCCGACAATAATAAAGATAATAACGGTGGCGACCTTAATCAGCGAGAACCAATATTCCGCTTCGCCAAAACCTTTTACCGAGATCCAGTTCAACAGGAACATCACGCCAAGGAACAGTGCGCTCCAGATCCAGCCGGGCGTATCCGGAAACCAGTAGCCCATCACCAGTTGCGCGGCAACGAGGTCAACGGCGATCGTCACCGCCCAGTTGTACCAGTAGTTCCAGCCCAGCGCGAAGCCAAAGCCTTCCTCGACATAATTTTGCCCGTAAGTGGCAAATGAGCCAGAAACCGGCATAAATGCCGCCAGTTCGCCAAGGCTGGTCATCAGAAAATAGACCATCAGACCGATGAGAATATAAGAGAGTAGCGCGCCACCGGGGCCGGCCTGCGAAATCGTTGCGCCGGAAGCAACAAAAAGACCTGTGCCGATGGAACCGCCAATCGCGATCATGGTCAAGTGGCGTGCCTTCAGTTCACGACGTAGACCGGGCACTTCTGTGGTTTTAGTATCCGAAACCATGTGAAAATTCTATCCATCCAAAAAACGAGGCGAGATTGTAGCAGAGTGTCGGGGGTCCATCCGATACAAATGCGGAGTTATAAGAGAGCTTCATGATCGCGCATGAATTATTAGTAAAGTAGTAAATCGCAGAAATATCAGCATTCAGCTTGATCGACAGCCTACCCTGCGCAGTATTGCAAAAAGCGCTGTAAGGCTTTGGAAATATGCTTCTGCCGGTGGTGAATACGCCACAGAGTGCGGGTTAATTGTGGCAACGGGATGCTTAACTCCACCAGTGAGCCTACTTCAAGCTGTTCTGCAACCACCCGCCGTGAAAGACAGCTAATCCCTAAACCATGACGCACGGCGTGCTTGATGGCCTCAGAGTTGCCCAGTTCCATCCCAAGGTGAAATGCCGGCAAATGCGACAATAATAAATAGTCGACAATTTCCCGTGTCCCGGAGCCGTGTTCACGTAAAATCCACGGCGCTTCAGCCAGTCGTTGCAACGTCACCGCCCCTTCCAGTAACGGCGAATCCGGGGCCGCAAAGACCACCAGCTCATCTTGCAACCAGGGTTCAGCAATAATATCCGCGGCATGGCAAGGGCCCTCAATAAGCCCGATATCCACGCGCAGATCGGCCACCGCGTTAATCACATCCTGACTGTTCCCCACGCTGAGTTCCAGCGGTAAATCCGGGAAATCGCGTCGATAGCGCGCGATAATTTCCGGCAGAATATAGTTACCGATGGTGCTGCTGGCATAGACGCGAATCGCGCCATTATCGCCGCAAAACAACTGCTCTATCTCCAGCGCGCGCTCCAGCAACGCCAGCGCCCGTGGATAAAGCAGCCTGCCGTGTTCGTTCACCACCAGCCTTTTACCAACACGGTCAAATAACTGTACGCCAAGCTGCCCTTCCAGATCGGTCAACGCCGCGCTGACTGCCGATTGCGATAGCGCGAGCATTTGTGATGCCTGCGTCGTAGAACCACTCTTTAAAACTTCGGCAAACACTTCCAACTGCCGTAGCGTAATATGCATAAATCTTCCTGCCTTTATATACGGCGTGTCTATCCGCTATCCCTGGGAGATGAAGAGCAGAACCCATCCCACTCAGCGAGCCGGATATACACGTCATTATTCCAACTGCCTTGCGATTCCAGCCACATCGTGATCTCCGTTGCCGGGTACAGCCTGAAAGACTCGCTTGTCTCTCGCCGGTGAGTCGCTTTCGACTCATCGCATTCATTGCCGACGCCTCTACCCCTTGCTAGCCGCCGTGTTACATCCTGTCATGATCGACCCTATACCACTTATTACGATTGATTATAAATATATAATCAATTTTATATTTAAACCAGCGAGTCGTATGCTCTTCCCGTACAAAGGAGAAGGTTATGACAGCACTCACTTTACCGACTAAACATAGTCCATTACGACGCTTTACACCTGGTCTGGCGCTAACCGCCATCGTTACCGGAGTCGCACTGTGGACGGGTCACTTTCCGGCGATCGCTGGCGCAGGATTCAGCACGCTAACGCTGGCGATTTTGTTCGGCATGATCATCGGAAACACGGTTTACCCCAAGATCTGGTCGTTTTGCGACGGTGGCGTGATCGTTGCCAAACAGCATCTGCTGCGCCTCGGCATCATTTTATACGGCTTTCGCCTGACGTTCGCCCAGATTGCCGATGTCGGGATAAGCGGGATTACAATTGACGTTCTGACCCTATCCAGCACCTTTTTTATTGCCTGCTTTGTTGGACAACGGGTTTTCAATCTGGATAAACACACCAGTTGGCTGATTGGCGCCGGGAGCAGTATCTGCGGCGCGGCGGCGGTGCTGGCCACCGAGCCGGTCGTCAAAGCGGAGGCCAGCAAAGTTACGGTCGCCGTCGCCACGGTGGTCATTTTCGGCACCCTCGCCATCTTTCTGTATCCGGCAATCTACCCTTTGCTGGCGCCCTGGTTTACGCCGGAAATCTACGGCATCTATATGGGATCGACGATGCATGAAGTCGCTCAGGTCGTTGCCGCAGGCCACGCCGTCAGTCCGGATGCGGAAAACGCAGCGGTGATTACCAAAATGCTGCGCGTGATGATGCTGGCTCCGTTCCTGCTGCTTCTTGCCGCTCGCGTTAAGCAATTAACACCGGCGGGCAGCGGTGAGAAAAGCAAAATTACCATTCCGTGGTTTGCGATCCTGTTCATTCTGGTTGCGGTGTTTAACTCCTTCCACCTGCTGCCGCAAGCCGTTGTCAATATGCTGATCACCCTGGATACCGTGCTGCTGGCAATGGCAATGGCCGCGCTGGGCCTGACGACCCACGTCAGCGCGCTGAAAAAAGCCGGCGCCAAACCGCTACTGATGGCGCTAATGCTCTTCGCATGGCTGATTATCGGTGGCGGGACGATTAACCTCGTCATTCATCGCCTGTTAGGCTGACAGCCCCTCGCAAGTCAGGTGATATTTCTGATGATGTAACTCTCCGGCTAAGCCGCTATCATTACCCTCTAACCAGCGGCTTAACTGGAGTTTTTTATGAAATATATTGGAGCGCACGTCAGCGCCTCCGGCGGAGTGGCCAATGCCGTCATTCGCGCAGACGAAATCGGCGCTAACGCATTTGCCCTCTTCACCAAAAATCAGCGTCAATGGCGCGCCGCGCCCCTGAACGACAAAACGATTACGGAATTTAAAGCCGCCTGCGAAAAGTATCATTTCGGACCGGGGCAAATTCTGCCGCACGATAGCTACCTGATAAACCTCGGTCATCCGGTTGCGGAGGCGCTGGAAAAATCCCGCGATGCTTTCATTGATGAACTCACCCGCTGCCAGCAGCTTGGCCTGACGCTGCTTAATTTCCATCCGGGCAGCCACCTGCAGCAGATACCGGAAGAGCAGTGCCTGGCGCGTATTGCCGAATCAATCAATATCGCGCTGGCAAAAACCGAAGGCGTGACGGCGGTAATTGAAAATACCGCAGGCCAGGGCAGTAATCTGGGCTTTAAGTTTGAGCATCTGGCGGCCATTATCGACGGTGTGGAAGATAAATCCCGCGTCGGCGTATGTATTGATACCTGCCACGCTTTCGCCGCCGGTTACGATCTGCGCGGCGCCGAAGCGTGTGAAAAAACCTTCGCGGATTTCGATCGCATTGTCGGTTTTCAGTATCTGCGCGGTATGCACCTGAACGATGCGAAAAGCGCTTTCGGTAGCCGCGTTGACCGTCACCACAGTCTGGGTGAAGGCAATATTGGTCACGATGCCTTCCGTTGGATCATGCAGGACGATCGTTTCAACGGTATTCCGCTGATTCTGGAAACGATTAATCCTGATATCTGGGCGGAAGAGATCGCCTGGCTGCGAGCGCAACAGACGGAAGAGGCGGCAGTCTGATATGAACGACAGGGAAAAGCAGATCCTCAAAATTTTGCGGCGCAATCCGCTGATTCAGCAGCATGAGATTGCCGATATTTTGCAAATTAGCCGCTCCCGTGTAGCCGCACACATTATGGATCTCACGCGCAAAGGGGCCATCAAGGGGAAGGGCTACATCCTGACCGAGCAGGAGTACTGCGTCTCGTTAGGTGCGATCAATATGGATATTCGCGGAGTGGCCGACATTCATTATCCGCAGCCAGCGTCAAACCCCGGCAATATCCGCTGCTCCGCAGGCGGCGTAGCGCGCAATATTTCTCATAATCTGGCGTTGCTGGGCCGTGATGTGCATTTGATTTCCGCCGTCGGCAGCGATTTTTACGGTGAGACATTGCTGGAACAAACCCGGCAGGCCGGCGTTAACGTACAGAGCTGCATCCGTCTGCACGGTCACAACACCGCCACCTATTTATCTATCGCCAACCCGCAGGAAGAGACGGTACTTGCCATTAACGATACGCATATTTTACAGTCTCTCACCCCACAGCTACTGAATCAGTATCGGGATCTGCTAACCCATGCAGGCGTCATTCTGGTCGACTGTAATTTAACGGAGCAAGCGCTGGAATGGGTATTTACGCTGGCAAACACCATCCCGGTGTTTGTCGATACGGTGTCGGAGTTTAAAGCGCATCGTATTCGTCCCTGGCTGGGAAAAATCCATACTCTCAAGCCCACGCTGCGGGAATTACAAATCCTCTGCGGGCACACTATCGCCAGCGATAGCGATTGCCATCGCGCGCTATCATGGCTACATGAGCAAGGTACTCAACGCGTCGTGCTCTGCCTGGACGACGACACTATTTTTTGCAGCGAAGCCGACGGCGAACATTTTCAGATGAATCTTCCAGCCCATACAACAATAGACAGCTTTGGTGCCGACGATGCGCTAATGGCCGGTCTGCTTTACAACTATCTTGATGGCAGCAATTTTCAGGAAAGCGCCGCTTTCGCCATGGCCTGCACCGCCATCACTCGCGCCAGCGACAGTATTAATAATCCCTCCTTGTCCGTTGATAACGCACTCAATCTGCTTCCCAGAGCATAACAGCGTGCACCGCAGACGCGGTGCGCAGATACGCCTATGCAAGCCCTATAAAGAACCCTGCGATAGTAGCACTCATCAGGTTAGAAAGCGTTGCCGCCGCCAGGGCGCGTAAACCAAGCTGGGCTATTTCCGGCGCGCGGCGCGGAGAAATCGCCGAAAACGCCCCGACAACCACCCCAATAGAGCCAAAGTTAGCGAAACCGCACAGAGCGAACGAGATAATCGCGATGGTTTTCACTTCCAGCGTACCGCCGGGTTGCAGATAAGGCGAAAAATTGAGATAGGCAACGAATTCGTTTATTGCCAGCTTTTGACCAATCAGACTCCCCGCCAGCGTCGCATCGCTCCAGTCGACGCCCATAACCCACGCCAAAGGTGCCAGCACATAACCGAAGATCCCTTCCAGCGTGACATGACCATAGCCAAACCAGCCGCCGATCCCGCCAATAATACCGTTCAGCAGAGCAATAATCGCCACAAACGCCATCACTACCGTTGCCACGCCGGCCGCGATTTTCAGCCCGGTCATGGCGCCGGATGCCGCCGCCTCGATAACGCTTTTCGGGGGCGTTTCGCTAAAGGAGAGATTATCGAAAGTCACCTGCGTAACCTCTGTCGCCGGACTCAACATACGCGCAAACAGAATTCCCCCGGGAATAGCCATCAGCGAAGCGGCCAGCAGGTAGTCAATCGGTACGCCCATTCCGGCATAACCGATCATCATCGATCCGGCAATTGATGCCATTCCGCTACAAATCGCGGTAAACAACTCATTACGATTTAGCTTATCGATAAACGGTTTAACGATCGCCGGGATCTCGTTTTGCCCAAGAAAAATAGTGGTCACGGCGACAAATGATTCAATCTTACTGATATTCAGCGCCTTCTGGAAAATCCCGCCCAGAATACGGATCAACAACCCCATAACGCCGAGGTAATAGAGCAAGCTTATCAGCGCGGTGACAAAGATAATCGCGGGCAACACGCGGAAAGCGAAGATAAAGCCCGCGCCATCAAACAATACGTCCATCTTCGGACCAACCAACGCACCAAAAATAAAGGCGCTCCCGGCATCGCTATAGGACATGACTTTATGTACCCCAAGCGCCGCCTGCTCAACCAGCCATTTCCCCGGAGGAAAATAGAGCATGACCCCGCCAATTACGATTTGCAGTAACAGCGCGGCCCCCACGGTTCTGATGCTGATGCATTTTTTATTCACTGACAGCGCAAAGGCGATGGCCAGCAGTACCACCATGCCTAAAAGACTTCTCATGATGTCCATCATGATATCCTTACGTGGTGGAAAACCTGGCGCCGGGCCAGGCCTTCGGTATAGTTGATATCGTGGCGGGCAGGTACAAATCGCCCGCAATTCCGTCAGGCGATTTGCTGATACTCTTTCGCAATCTCGCAGGCCAGGATCGCATTGTTAAAGACCAACTGAATGTTGGATTTCAGACTGTCGCCGCCGGTGAGTTCAGCGACGCGAGCCAGCAGAAATGGCGTACTCTCTTTACCCGTCACGCCCTGCTGTTCCGCTTCCTGCAGCGCCTGATGGATAGCGGCATTGATTTTTTCTTCCGGCATTGCAAACTGTTGCGGAATCGGATTGGCCACCACCATGCCCCCCTTCAGGCCAGACTGCCATTTCACAGCCATTGCTTTAGCAATTTCCCTGGCGCTATTAAGACGAATACTGACGTTAAACGGGCTGGTTCGACAAAAAAATGCCGGTAGCACCGAGGTTTGATAACCAATAAGCGGAACTCCGAAAGTTTCTAAATATTCGGTGGTGAGTCCGAGGTCAAGAATAGATTTCGCACCGGCACACACCACTGCGACATTCGTTTTTGCCAGTTCCTGTAAATCGGCTGAAATATCAAAGGTGTGCTCTGCACCACGATGTACCCCGCCGATACCGCCGGTGGCAAAGACATTAATCCCGGCCATTGCCGCGATAATCATGGTGGCGGCTACGGTAGTTGCGCCATTTAATCCGGCAGCAACGACAAATGGTAAATCCCGACGACTGACTTTTGTCACATTATGACCTTCTCGGCCAAGAAGTTCGATTTCTTCATGACTTAAACCAACTTTCATTACGCCATGAATAATCGCTATCGTTGCCGGAATGACGCCCTGACGACGAATGGTTTCCTCCACTTCCATCGCGGTCTGAGCATTTTCAGGGAAAGGCATACCGTGAGAAATAATTGTCGATTCCAGCGCAACTACCGGTTGATTATTTTTTAATGCGAGCTGAACTTCCGCAGAAATCTGAAATAATTCAGAGGAAAATGTTAATTCGGGCATAATTCTTTCTCCACTAATTTTTTTACGTTTGCGTAAGATAATTCAGGGTTATTGGTGAATTCTGATGACAGCGCCAGAGAAGCGCATCCCTGGGCAAACTTCACCGCCTGCGTAAATGAACAGCCATCAAGCCAGCAGCAGGCAAGACCGGCCATCATGGCATCACCGGCGCCAGTGACATTCACCACCCGGGTTTTCAGCGGCGCAGACCAGCCGCGCTCGCCATTATTTTCGCTGTAGTAAACACCATCACCTCCCATGCTCAACACCAGGCGCTGCAGGCCACGCTGATGAAACCAGTCGGCGACACGCATCACATCGTCAGTACCGGAGAGGGCGATTCCGCTAAGGGTTTCCGCCTCAATCCGATTCGGTTTCAGGGTATGAATACGCGACAGATACTGACGGATTTTCACGCACTTCCACGCTGAAACCGGGTCAACAAAAATGGGCGTTGAGCCCGTGTTTTGCATCAGCCAGGCCAGCGCGGATTCGCTAATATTGCAATCCGCGACAATCAGTGTCGCGTTGCAGATAAAATCCTGATACTGGCTTAAAAAAACCGGCGTAATATGTTCTGTGATCCCCATATCATTAATTGCCACCAGCATTTCACCGGTATTATCAAGCAACGATAAATAACTGGATGTTCCCTCCCCGGAGATGATTCGGCATTTATCAACATGAACCCCTGACTGAGCCGTTTGCTTTAATAATGAATGGCCATAAAAATCATCACCTACAACGGATAATAGCCATGTTGGTTTATTCAGCAAGGCAATGTTTTGAGCAATATTCCGCCCCACCCCACCGGGGGTATATTTTATTTTCCCTGGGTTAGAATCAGCATAGTTCAACGGCGCATGAGAATAGCCTGCAACATCCATATTTGCCGATCCAATAATCACAACGTAATCATTTTCAGGCATAAAAATACCCTCCCGTAAAAAACGCGATGGCAGTGACATCATTCACTCTCAGTAAATTACTGTTTTATCATTTCAGCCCTTAAAACATATGTTTTAATGCAAACACATGTTCATGCTAAGCGAGATAATTTTAAAGTAAAGAGGCTGTAAATAGGATTTTCATATGGACATGAACAAAATCACAAAATTCTGCCCGTATGATTTTTAAATCAATTGATAACGTGATGAAGTACACATCTGGAACGATGAGGACAGGAAGGTGTCGCTATAAAAAAGCAGAGAAATTCTGCCCTGAGACGGATGACAAACCTGTATGAAGGAGAGTGCTGACCTTTTCCCCGGTGGCGGCTGACACCCTGTCCGGTCTGGAAAATCAACAAGAGTATTCCATTATGGGTTACTCTTGGCACGTGCAAGCGAATCACCGCCGGGCCATTCTGAAAAGGTGCGCGTTGTCAGCAATCTGAGGGCAGAGAAAACTCTGCCCTCAAAGACGAATTGCAAGGCTAATCAGGCGGCCTGGTCTACCGCCTGAACGTCAGGACGTTTCAGCACCGCGTAGGAGAGACCTGCGACCAGCGTACCGACAATAATCGCCATCAGGTAGCCGAGCACCGGCGTAATCGCGCCAGGGATCAGCAGGACAAACAGACCGCCATGCGGCGCCATCAGTTGCGCGCCAATCGCCATGGAAATAGCGCCGGTCACCGCGCCGCCAACGATACAGCAAGGCAGGACGCGCATCGGATCACGCGCAGCGAACGGAATAGCGCCTTCGGTGATAAAACACAGGCCGAGAACCAGCGCGGCTTTGCCACCTTCCCGCTGCGCTTTGTCGAACTTTTTACGCGCAACCAGCGTCGCCAGCCCCAGCGCCAGCGGAGGAACCATACCGGCAGCCATAATTGCCGCCATCGGCCCATAGGTTTGGGTGCTCAGCAGGCCCACACCGAACGCATAGGCGGCTTTATTCACCGGCCCGCCCATATCGGTACACATCATACCGCCGAGGATCGCCCCGAGCAGAACCGCGTTTGCCGTTCCCATCGTTTGCAGCCAGTGGGTCAGCGCGTCGAGGATCCCGGCAACCGGTTTGCCGATCAGGTAAATCATCGCCAGACCAACGATCAGGCTGGAAACCAGCGGAATGATCAGGATTGGTTTCAGCGCCTCCATACTCTGCGGCAATTTCAGTTTCGAACTGATCGCTTTCGCGACATAACCCGCCAGGAAACCGGCAATAATGCCGCCGATAAAACCAGAGCCGCCGCTGACTGCCAGCATACCGCCAATAAGCCCCGGGGTCAGACCCGGACGGTCAGCAATGGAGAAGGCGATAAAGCCCGCCAGCACCGGCACCATCAGTTTGAAAGCAGAACCACCGCCGATGTCCATTAGCGCTGCGGCCAGGGTATCTTTTACTTCAAAAGCTTTAATACCAAAAGCGAAAGAGAGCGCAATGCACAGGCCGCCCGCCACCACCATCGGCAGCATGTATGACACGCCGGTCAGCAGATGACGATAAGCGCCAGCAGACTCTTTTTTATCTTCCGCTGCGGCCTGAGATTTACCCGAGGGCTGATACGGTTTCGCTTCAGCAACCGCTTTATCCAGTTCCTGGGCGGTTTTCTTCAGCGCCAGCCCGGTACTGGTGCGATACATCGGCTTACCGGCAAATTTCGCCAGGTCCACTTCAATATCGGCAGCAACCACCACCAGATCCGCCTGTTCAACCTCTTCCGGGGTGATCGCATTACCCGCGCCCACGGAGCCGCGAGTTTCTACTTTCACCCACCAGCCACGTTTTTTGGCTTCGGTTTCAATAGCTTCAGCCGCCATAAAGGTATGCGCCACACCGGTCGGACAGGCCGTTACCGCCACAATACGTTTTGGACCGTTGGACGCTGCGGGTAAAACCGCCGCGGTCGGCGCGGTGTAAGGCGTCGCATGGTTTTTGGCTTCACTCAGGAACAGTTCCGGGTGTGCAACAGCACGATTGATATCCCCAAGATAAACCGTCTTACCGTTCAACGCGCTATCAGCTGGCAGCGCCGTGCCCAGCACGATTGCCAGTTCAGCGTCATGTGGGTTATCAATCAGTTCAAGTTGCGCTTTTTGCGCCGCACGGCTTAACAGAGTCTTCGCCATATAGGCGCGAGCCTGTCCAAGCCCGGCATCAATAATCAGCAGCGTTTTCATTATGCCTCTCCTGCTGTTAATTAAAGGGTTGTAAGTCGACGCGCGCCATCATCGCGGCCAACTGGGTACGATCGGTAATACCAACATTACTCTGACTCACCGCCAGTGCGGCAACGGCCGTTGCCAGACGCAACGTATGTTCGCTGGATTCGCGCATCAGCAGACCGTATATCAGGCCGCCAACCATCGAATCACCTGCGCCAACGGTGCTAACCACATCAACTGAAGGCGGTCTGGCTATCCACTCCCCGGATGCGTTAACCCACAGCGCGCCTTCTTCGCCAAGGGAGATAACCACGTGAGCAATCCCCTGCTCACGCAGAGCATGAGCGGCGTCAATCACATCTTTCATTTCGGGTAACTTACGGCCCGCCCAGATTTCCAGTTCGCGGCGGTTAGGTTTCACCAGCCATGGCGCCGCTTTCAGACCGGCAACCAGCGCTTCACGGCTACTGTCAAAAATAATGCACGGACACTGGCTACGCAGACGCGTCATCCAGTCAGTAAAGGCCTCCGGGCTCACGCCAGACGGTAAGCTGCCGCTTACACACACCATATCGAACTGACCCAGCCAGCTCAGGGAATCGTTAACAAAACGCTCCCAGTCGCCAGGAGTCACTTCAAAGCCGGAGAAGTTGAAGTCGGTCACTTCGCCGTCTTTTTCCGTCAGTTTGACGTTAATACGAGTACGCCCCTGAACAACCTGAAAACGGTTAGCGATCCCCAGTTCACTGAACAGTTGCTGAAAACCATCCTGATTGTCTTTGCCGAGAAAACCGCCAACGGTGACATCAATACCGAGATCTTTCAGCACTTTTGCAACGTTGATACCCTTCCCGGCTGCATGTAAACCCGTGGTACGAACAAGGTTGACCTCACCACGCTCAATATCCGGGGTAAACCCCACCAGATCATAGGCCGGGTTTAAGGTAATCGTTGCGACACGTCTGCTCATGTTATGCGCCCTCTCCAAGACCTGCGGCGATAGCCTCGCCAATCGCATCCAGCGCCTGTTGCGCATCATCACCCTGCGCGGTAAAGCGTAAGCGGTGACCTTTCTTCACCCCCAGCGCCACAACTTTCATCAGGCTGCGGCCATTTGCCGGTTTACCCGAACCATCAAGGTTGGTAACGGTAATGTCGCTGGAGAATTGTTTAATGGTATTCACCAGCATGGTGCCCGGACGCGCATGCAATCCATGCTCATTGCGAATGACGTATTCAGCGCTAAGAACATCTTCAGCAACCGCGTCGTCGCTGGTCAGCAACGCCAGCAACGTGGCGGCATCAGCCTTCAGCAAACGGTCAGCTTTTTTGTCGAGCAGCAAATTGCTCAGACGATTAAGCACTGCGGTCGGCTGCTCATCGGCCATTGCCACGGTGATCAACAGGGAAACCGGCTGTTCATCGCAGGTAAACGCGTTCGCAGCACGGCTGACGGCAATGGCGCTACGCAGGTTGCCTTCGCTACAGTCGTTCAGCCAGACGCCCTGGCCGAGGTTCAGCGGCTTCTCGTTAATCGTGCGGCTAACAAAGGCAGCATCCACCGCACCGCTCTCTTTCAGACGCGCGGCATTCAGCGCCTGCAGGGTCAGCAAATCGTTGGCGACAACATCCAGAACGAGGGTATCGTTATCCAGCTTCAGCACGTCGCTTTGCTTTTCCCCCATCAGCAGGGCGCGCAGCTCTTCAGCCGTGGTGGCGGCCTTAAGCTGTTCAGCAATTGAGTCGTCGCTCAGCACATGGGTCAGCTGACGCAGCAGGCCCAGATGTTCATCCGAGCTGGCGGCAATACCGATGGCGACATAAGCGATCTGCCCTTCGCCCCAGCTCACGCCCTGCGGGAACTGATAAACCTGAACGCCGGTTTTCAGCACCTGATCGCGGGTATCGGTGGTACCGTGCGGAATCGCAATACCGTTACCCAGGAAAGTGGACGTTTGCTGCTCGCGAGCCAGCATGCCGTTGACGTAGCCTTCAGCCACATTGCCCGCGCTGATCAGCGCGGAAGCAACCTGACGGATAGCCTCTTCTTTATTGCCGGCCTGCTGGCCGGGATGAATATCCTTCACAGATAACTGGAACATGGTTCTCCTCTCTTGCCGAATTGAATCGTTTCAGCTTATTTGGGAAAAAAGGCGTCACCTGCAGGCGGAATAAACCGAGAATGACGCTGAAACGTTTCAAGAATTTTGTACCTTTCGTCATCACCACGCAAGGAAAGTTAGCTGGCGGATAACAGAAGTTAGAGGTACAGCACATTTTTGCTGACGCGCAGGTGGCGAGACGGTCATATTTCAGCTTTTTGCTGAAGCTTGAATTTTGAAACGTCTTTTTAATTTATTCGTGCCTTGCCACTATTCATTTTCTGACTGACGGCGTAAACTCCGCGACACCTGAAACCAACGAAAACCGATATGCAACACAGTAGCGCCGCCCTCCCCAGACACGGGTTTGATTTGACCTCTTCCGCCTTCCTGCTCGTTGCCTTCCTGACGGGCATCGCCGGGGCGTTGCAAACACCTACTCTGAGCCTGTTTCTGACCAATGAAGTCCATGTCAGGCCAGCCATGGTCGGCTTCTTTTTTACCGGCAGCGCGGTAATCGGTATTCTGGTAAGCCAGTTTCTCGCCGGACGTTCGGATCGCAAAGGCGATCGTAAACAGCTTATTGTTTTCTGTTGCCTGTTAGGCGTGCTGGCCTGCCTGTTATTTGCCTGGAACCGTAACTACTTTATTCTGCTGTTTGTCGGCGTATTCCTCAGTAGCTTCGGTTCGACCGCGAACCCACAGATGTTCGCCCTCGCCCGTGAACACGCGGATAAAACCGGCCGGGAAGCGGTCATGTTCAGTTCGATTTTACGCGCTCAGGTATCGCTCGCGTGGGTGATCGGCCCGCCGCTGGCCTACGCGCTGGCGATGGGTTTCGGCTTTACGGTGATGTATCTCAGCGCGGCAATCGCCTTCGTGATCTGCGGCGCGATAGTCTGGTGCTTCCTCCCCAGCATGCGCAAAGAGCCGAAGGTCGCCACCGGTCACCTGGAAGCGCCGCGAACTAACCGTCGCGATGCGCTATTACTGTTTGTTATCTGTACGTTGATGTGGGGAAATAACAGCCTGTACATCATTAATATGCCGCTGTTCATTATTGATGAGCTGCATTTGCCGGAAAAACTGGCTGGTTTGATGATGGGAACCGCTGCCGGACTGGAAATTCCTGTCATGCTGATTGCGGGTTACTATGCCAGACGCTTTGGCAAACGTTTCCTGATGCGCGTATCGGCTGTGGCGGGGGTGCTGTTTTATAGCGGAATGCTCACCGCGCATACCCCTGGGCTACTGCTGGCCTTGCAGATGCTCAACGCGATATTTATCGGGATTCTGGCCGGGATTGGCATGCTCTATTTCCAGGATCTGATGCCCGGGCAGGCCGGCGCGGCAACGACCCTCTATACGAACACCACTCGCGTCGGCTGGATTATCGCCGGTTCGCTGGCGGGCGTGGTGGCGGAAATCTGGAGCTACCATACCGTATTCTGGATCGCCCTGGCGCTGGGCATCATCACGCAGGTCTGCCTGTGGCGTATTAAAGATGTATAAGGCGCGATAGCGGAACGCTGCGGCGCATGGCATCACGTTGAAGTGAGTTGTTCGAGATGAAGAAGCCAGCTCATCGCTTCATCGCGCGTCGTGGCGCACATTTCCACTTCTGGCCGCAGGCTGGCACAAACTTTAGGCCTTAACGGCGAGCCAAAGATATTGCAACGGTTGTCTTCCGATAGCTGTATACAGCGGGTATTCGCCGGCTTGCCCTGCGGCATACCGGGGATGGGGCTGGAGATAGAAGGCGCGATACAACACGCCCCACAGCCAGGGCGGCATTCCATAATCGACTCTTCCGCTAACGTTTTTGGCGACCCAGCCTAAACGTTTTCCCTGAAGATAGCAAAACAGACGAATTCCGCTTGCCTGAAAGGCCCGGCGCGAGTAGTTTTACGCGATATTTTCGACCCTTTATGTGACAGGATTACCGCAATGCCAAGAGCGAATGAAATTAAAAAAGGTATGGTGCTGAATTACAACGGCAAACTGCTGATTGTTAAAAATATTGATATTCAGTCACCGAGCGCCCGTGGCGCAGCGACGCTGTACAAAATGCGTTTCTCGGATGTCCGCACCGGCCTGAAAGTCGAAGAGCGCTTTAAAGGCGATGATATTGTCGATACGGTCACCCTGACTCGCCGCTCCGTTGACTTCTCCTATATCGACGGCAACGAATACGTATTCATGGATAAAGAAGATTACACTCCCTATACCTTCACCAAAGAGCAAATCGAAGAAGAACTGCTGTATATGCCGGAAGGCGGCATGCCGGATATGCAGGTTCTGACCTGGGACGGCCAGTTGTTGGCGCTGGAGCTGCCGCAGACGGTTGATCTGGAAATCGTTGACACGGCGCCGGGTATTAAAGGCGCATCCGCAAGCGCCCGTAACAAACCGGCGACCCTGAGCACCGGTCTGGTGGTTCAGGTGCCTGAATATCTGAGCGCAGGCGAGCGTATTCGGATTCATATTGAAGAGAGCCGTTATATGGGGCGTGCGGACTAAGCCCGGCGGCTTTTGCAGTGGATTTACGCAGAATGTAAAACACGCATGCGGGGCGTTTTTGCGCGCCCCACATGCGGTTAATCGGCAATTGTCTGGAAGCTGAAGGTCATCCATAACATCCCCTCTAATGCTGATCGGTTCAGCGAGTCATCGACGTTCTCTTCTGCTTTTTTATTCAACGGTAATCGCTTTTTCGGTGGTTTTAGCGAACGGCCTGATGGAGTGACAGGACTGACGGTATCGTCGGTTTTTTATGACCTACAGCGCCGGGAGAGTAACAGATTGGTTGTTGGCTCACCGCAAGGGGGTTGGGCGCATCAAGGAAACCTGGCGGGAACGCAGGCGCGCATCCAGGACTGGCCGCCAGGACGGTGGCCAGAGGGCGGGTCGAGACAGGGACAAAATTGCCGGGAGCAATTTTGAACAGCGCTTGCGCTGGCCCTGGAAGGGCGAGTCCCAGGGATGGGACGAGTAATCACGAGTCCCGCCCGGTCCGCCAGATGAAGCCGGAGTGGAGCGGACCGCGCAGCGGCAGGTTTTCAGCGCAATGCCGGGGGTCATGGGGGCGAGCGAAACGCCCCCATGCCGTTCACAGGCTGCAGGGACGGCATATATCTTCGTACTGACGGTGAACGGAACAGTCCACTGAATCACATGGGGGAGGTAAAAATGCGCCATGTTCGCTAAAACCACCATTTAACGGAACCGCTCAGCCTGCCATAAACGCGGCTGACCGCCCCTTAACTGATCGCATTAACCCGCACCCGGCACTACAGCAGCTCAGGATACTTCGTCATCTTCAGCGCCAGCTCAACGCCACGAACCTCCGCCATTCCCTTTAAACGCCCAATCGCCGAATAGCCCGGATTGGTTTTCTTCCGCAGATCGTCCAGCATTTGATGACCATGATCCGGACGGAATGGAATCGGACGCAAATCGCCCGCACGCTTGCGGCGCAATTCTTCACACAGAATCGCATTCACTACCGCCACCATATTCACATCCCCGTCCAGGTGCGCGGCTTCATGAAACGTGAGCGGATTAGCTTCCCGACAGGTTGAACGCAAATGGGTGAAGTGGATACGATCGCCAAAGGTTTCAACCATTTTGACCAGATCGTTATCTGCGCGAACGCCGTAAGAACCTGTACACATAGTAAACCCATTATTAATGCTATCTACCGTCGTTTTCAGCCATTGCATATCTTCAATGGTCGAGACGATGCGCGGCAGACCAAGAATCGGCCGCGGCGGATCGTCCGGATGAACCGCCAGACGCACGCCAACGTCTTCGCATACCGGAACAATCGCGCGCAGGAAGTACGCCATGTTTTCCCGCAACTGCGCTTTATCAATATTGTCGTATTCCGCCAGCCGCGCACGGAATTGATCGAGGGTATAACCCTCTTCCGCCCCCGGAAGACCAGCAATAATATTGCGGGTCAGCTTTTCCACTTCCGCTGCGCTCATCGCGGCGAAACAGGCCTGCGCCTGCCGCCGTTCTTCTTCGCTATAATCCCGCTCCGCGCCCGGACGCTTGAGAATGTGCAGTTCGAAAGCGGCAAAAGCGATCTGGTCAAAACGCAAAGCTTTAGAACCGTCCGGCAACTGATATTCAAGATCGGTACGTGTCCAGTCGAGGATCGGCATAAAATTGTAGCAAACGGTATCAATGCCGCAGGCCGCCAGATTGCGGATACTTTGCTGATAGTTGGCGATCCAGACGGCAAACTGCCCGCTATGGGTTTTAATCTCTTCGTGAACCGGAATACTCTCCACCACTGACCACGTGAGTCCTTTTTCCGCCAGCAGCGCCTGACGCTTTTTGATCTCATCCACCGGCCAGACATGCCCGTTAGCAATATGATGTAACGCCGTCACGACCCCCGTCGCTCCCGCCTGTCGGACATCATCAAGCGATACCGGATCATTTGGCCCATACCAACGCCAGGTTTGCTCCATCGCGTTCCCCTTAAAAAGTTGTTATACCAATATAGTGTTAACCACGCATGACGACTACCATACATGCTTCTCAGCTATAATCAATTTAGACGACAGAATTGATTGATCAAGCTCACATTAAGCGGATAAATACGGCTCACCAATTTCATTTCTTGTCATATAACTTTACACTGCCGGATGTTAATTATCGGTTAATCAGGTGTATTGAGAATGATGACTATTGCCACAACCACGCTGCCGAACAACGTACAGCTCCCACGCTATGACCGTAGCCAATTATGCTCGCGTATTGTGCATTTCGGTTTCGGCGCTTTTCATAGGGCGCACCAGGCGCTACTCACCGATCGGGTGCTTAATGCCAGCGGTGGAGACTGGGGGATTTGCGAAATTAGCCTGTTCAGCGGCGATCGGTTGATGAGTCAGCTTCGCCAGCAGGATCACCTGTTTACCGTGCTGGAAAAAGGCGCCGCAGGCAATCAGCCGATCGTTGTCGGTGCCGTGCGTGAATGCCTGAACGCGAAGCTGGATTCACTGGCTGCCATTATTGATAAATTTTGCGAACCGCAGGTTGCCATCGTCTCTTTGACCATCACCGAGAAGGGTTACTGCATCGATCCCGCCAGCGGTCTGCTGGACATGACGCAACCCCGTATTATTCATGATCTGCAAAACCCCACGCTGCCGCAATCGGTACCCGGTATTCTGGTCGAAGCGTTGTCCCGTCGCCGCCAACGGGGACTGCCGCCGTTTACTATCCTCTCCTGTGACAACATCCCGAATAATGGACATGTGGTAAAGAACGCCGTTCTGGGAATGGCCGAAAAACGCGACCCGGAACTCACGCAGTGGATTGCAGAACGCGTCAGTTTTCCCGCTACCATGGTTGACCGCATTGTGCCTGCCGCCACCGATGCGTCGCTGGCGGAAATTAGCGCGATCCTGGGAGTGGAAGACCCCTGCGCGATCAGCTGCGAGCCTTTTATTCAATGGGTCGTCGAAGATAACTTCGTTGCCGGTCGTCCGGAATGGGAAAATGCTGGCGTACAGATGACCGATAATGTTCTGCCGTGGGAACAGATGAAGCTGCGGATGCTCAATGGCAGTCACTCGTTCCTTGCCTGGCTCGGTTACCTGGCCGGGCATACGCATATTAGCGACTGCATGCAGGACCCGGTTTTCCGCAACGCCGCCTACCGCCTGATGCTTGATGAACAGGCGCCGACTTTATCTATCAAAGGCGTCGATCTGACGGCCTATGCTGACAGCCTGATCGCGCGCTTCAGCAACCCGGCGCTGAAGCATCGTACCTGGCAAATCGCCATGGACGGCAGCCAGAAGCTTCCGCAGCGTATGCTTGATGGTATTCGCGTCCATCTTGACCGTGGCAGCGCCTGGCCGCTACTGGCGCTCGGCGTCGCTGGCTGGATGCGCTACGTCAGCGGTACTGACGATGCCGGAAACGCGATTGATATCCGCGATCCGCTGGCCGATAAGTTACACACTTGCGTTTCCGGCAGTAACGACCAACAGCGCGTGGCCGCCCTGCTCTCGCTGACCGAGATCTTTGGCCATGACCTGCCGCAGAATCCACAGTTTGTTGCCCAAATCACCGCCGCATGGCAGCAACTTACGAGATCAGGCGCCCGCCAGGCGATTGCCGCCACACTGGATTGTTAACAATTTCTGCCTTTTAGCGGGCAGCTTACTTTTCTGTCCGCCGTAAGACTTCTCTTTTTTCCTTTTTTTCGTCAGGATAGTCTCAACTGTTACAACATTACATGTATCCTGGAGAAAAAGTGACCAAAACAAACTTGATCACGGGGTTTCTCGGCAGCGGCAAGACGACCTTGATCCTGCATCTGCTGGCTCACAAGCCCGCGGATGAAAAATGGGCTGTGCTGGTCAACGAGTTTGGCGAAGTCGGCATTGATGGCGCGCTGCTGGCCGAGAGCGGCGCCTTACTCAAAGAGATCCCCGGCGGCTGCATGTGCTGTGTTAACGGTCTGCCAATGCAGGTTGGTCTCAATACGCTGTTACGTCAGAACACGCCGGACCGTCTTCTGATTGAGCCGACCGGACTTGCCCATCCCAGGCAGCTCCTCGATATTCTGACCGCTGAAGTATACGCGCCGTGGATTGACCTGCGTGCCACCTTATGCGTACTGGACCCGCGTCAATTGCTGGATGAAAAAATCGTGACCAACGAAAACTTTCGCGATCAGTTGGCTGCCGCTGATGTCATTGTCAGTAATAAAGCCGACCGTTCGACTGACGAAAGTCAGCGGGCGTTTACGACGTGGTGGCAGGCCTGTGCCGGAGAGCGCCAGTATGTCAGCGCAACGCAGGGCGATATCGACCCAACGTGGCTTGATTTACCGCGTCGCAATATCGCGCCACTCCCTGAAAGCGTAGAGCACATCCACAACCACGGGCAGAAAAAAGGTCTCGCGGCGCTTAGCCTCCCGGCACATCAGCGCTGGCGCCGTTGCCTCAATAGCGGCCAGGGCTATCACTCCTGCGGCTGGATTTTCGATGCCGGAACCCTCTTCGACACCGTTGGTCTGCTCGAATGGGCGCGACTGGCCCCGGTCGGGCGGGTGAAAGGCGTGATGCGTATTGCTGAAGGACTGGTGCGCATTAACCGACAGCAGCACGATCTGCATATTGAGACACAAAACGTCGCTCCGCCGGATAGTCGTATTGAGCTGATTACGGATACCGATACGGACTGGAACGCGCTGCAGGCCTCTTTGTTGAAGCTTCGTTTAAGTTAAGGCGGCTATGGTTGCCATCGTTTTATACAATACGCGACAGTTATGATTAAAAATCGACTCCCCCTCATCCTGCTGCTGAACGCGGCCGGTATAGCGCTATTTTGTTCATGGTATCTTCCCGCTAACCATGGTTTCTGGAATCCGCTGGATTCGGCAATCTTCCATTTCTTTAACCGCGAGGTTGGCGTCAGCGCCGCGTATACCTGGACGCTGGCGATTATCAACAACCGCGCATTCGACGCCTGTTCGCTGCTGGCAATGGGCTGCCTGATGCTGAGCTTTTGGTTAAAAGAACAGAGCGCCGGACGCCGCCGGATCATTATCATCGGTCTGGTGATGCTGCTTGCTGCCGTTATCATCAATCAACTGGCTCAGCATCTGATGCCGGTCAAGCGCGCCAGCCCCTCCCTCTCGTTCACCGATATCACGAAAGTGAGTGATGTCATTGCATTTCCGACCAAAGATGCCTCTAAAGATAGTTTCCCGGGCGATCACGGTATGATGCTGCTGATTTTCGTCGCCTTTATGTGGCGTTATTTTGGCCGTCGCGCATTTGCCATTGCGCTGGTGATATTTGTGATTTTTGCTTTTCCGCGTGTGATGATTGGCGCTCACTGGTTTACCGATATTGCCGTCGGCTCATTAACCGCCGTGCTTATTGGCGCCCCGTGGGTATTGATGACCTCGCTGAGCGATAAGCTGATTAACTTATTTGATCGTTATCTGCCCGGTGGGAAGACGAAAAATTAAAATCTCCATTACAATGAATTAATATCATTCATAAGGGATCGTTCTGGGTCCCTTTTTTTATTGGCCAATGCGTTCTCATTCGCCATCATCGTCCAGTCACATTAATCATGATAAAAATGAATAAATTGCATATTTTTCACTCGCCATTGTCGCTCTTTTAGCCTTTCCCGCCGCGCTACTTTTTGTCACAAAAATTCTTATAAGAAAATGCGCAAAACCGCTCGCCATCCCCCGTTCGATCGGGTAACCTCGATCTCGTTTTGTCTTCTCAGCAACAGCAATTCGCCGGGTAAATAAATTTGTGCGTCGGGCCACAGTTTTGTGTTTAAGGAATTGTCTCATTGCAGGCAGCTATTTAGGCTCTAACACGTTTGGCATTTTTTTATAACGACTTTGTCGTTAAGGACAACAAGGGATAACACACAGCATGGTCAAATCTCAGCCGATTTTGAGATATATCTTGCGGGTCGCCCCCGCGATTGCAGTTGCGGTTCTGCTTTCTGCGTGTAGTTCTTCAAACAGTACCGCCAGAAATATGCATTCTGAGACGCTTGCTGTGGGTAGTGACGATTTATCATCACTGCAAGCCTCTCAGGATGAATTTGAAACAATGGTTCGCAACCTGGACGTCAAGTCCCGCCTGATGGACCAATATGCCAGCTGGAAGGGGGTTCGCTATCGGCTTGGCGGCAGCACGCGTAAAGGCATTGATTGTTCTGCCTTTGTGCAACGAACGTTCCGTGAGCAGTTCGGTCTGGAATTGCCGCGCTCAACGTCTGAGCAGCAGGTTTCCGGGAAATCCATCAGCCGTTCACAGCTGCGTACAGGTGATTTAGTCCTCTTCCGCGCCGGCTCAACCGGTCGCCATGTAGGCATCTACATTGGCAATAATCAATTCGTTCATGCCTCCACCAGTAGCGGTGTGACGATTTCCAGCATGGATGAGCCGTACTGGAAAAAGCGCTACAACACAGCGCGACGCGTGTTGAACCGCTCATAGTCTCTTCTGACGTTGGTTAATCCCTTGGCCAACGGCAGAAAAACACTGCTCCGGCAGTGTTTTTTTTTGCCCGCCTGCCAATAAACCGAGTAAAATAACCCTGCATTTGAACAGGGATAGAAACGCGTTTTCCATCAGCCCTGGTATGACCAAATAACACGGACTGACTTATAATGCCAACCTGTCACTTCTCTCCCCGACGTAAAATCTGGCAGACCAGTATAGGTATCGGTTTCGCTGCCGCCCTGCTGGCTGTCTGTATCCAGTTGATGGTGATTTATCACAATCGGGAGGAGCGTTTTGACGCCATCATCACCCATGTTCACGCTTATCTGAAACACTATTTCCACGATTTAAGTCAGACTATTGATGAACTGCAACCCCAGGTAAATCAGCCCTGTGGAAACATTGTCTCCGGATTAACGGCCCATGCGGCGTTTAGCCCAAACGTACGCGCCTTTCTGCTGGTAAAAAAGGGGCGCGTGTTTTGTTCTTCCGCAACTGGCGCAATGAACACGCCTTTGAACCAGTTAATCCCGCAGCTTAATATGACGAAAGCAGTCGATATGGCCATGTTGCCTGGGACGCCCATGATGCCGCAGAGCCCCGCACTGGCGATGTGGGTCCGCAGCCCACAAGGCGGGAAAGACGGTATATTTGTCGCGATTAATGCCAATCAGATGTCGAACATTCTCTATTCAGCACGACAGAGTGATTCCAGCGGCCTGGCCCTGGCCATTAACCACTCGGCCATCTCCACTTTCAGTAACCGGCTTGTCGACCTGCAGACGCAGTCCGCGCGCCCCATACGACAGGCGCAAATTGACGGCCTGCCGCTGAAAATCTATCTCTATGGCAGCAAGTGGCTGACGGAAAACCTCTCGTTTGCCCTGCTGCCGGGCATAATATGTGGTCTCCTGGCCGGACTTTTAAGCTATTACGTTCTGACAACCAAATCCGACCCGCGTAAGGAATTACTGCTGGCAATCAAAAACGAGCAATTTTACGTTGTCTATCAACCCGTCGTGAAGTCTGACACGCTTCAAATCAGCGGGCTTGAAGTGCTGCTGCGCTGGCGGCATCCGGTGAGCAGAGAGATCCCACCCGATGTTTTTATCAACTTTGCCGAAGCCCAGCAGATAATTATTCCCCTTACCCGCCATCTGTTAAAACTGATTGCCCGTGATGCGGCAACGCTGCAACGCCTCCTGCCGGCAGGCAGCAAGCTTGGAATAAATATTTCCCCTGCCCACCTGCATGCCGATAGCTTTCGGCAGGATCTTCAGCAGTTCGCCGCCGCTATGCCCGCCAACCACTTTACCGTGGTACTGGAAATAACCGAACGCGCGATGATCGACAAAAATCGTTCGCTGGAAAACTTCGACTGGCTACACGAACAAGGCTGTGAAATTGCAATTGATGATTTTGGCACCGGCCATAGCGCGCTAATTTATCTGGAGCGCTATAACTTCGACTACCTGAAGATTGACCGCGGCTTCGTTCAGGCCATTGGAACCGAGACCGTCACCTCGCCAGTGCTGGATGCGGTCATCATGCTGAGCCGCCGTCTGAAACTCGCCACCGTCGCCGAAGGCGTGGAAACACCGGAACAAGCTGAATGGCTGCGCCAGCGCGGCGTACACTATCTGCAAGGATACTGGATAAGTCGGCCGCTGACGCTGGAGGCGCTGATCGCCGCCCGCCATGAGCCGGCAAAATATTTCACAACCTGCTGAGTGTCCTTTATTATTCCGCTATCAGCAGCCAGTCCGCTTCAGGTCTGTTATTGGAGGACGATATCCTGGTTATTTTTGTACGTTTCAGCCTGATACTGCTGACCTTATTTAGCCTGCATAGCCAGGCGCAAGCAATTAAAGAGAGCGACTCATTCGCCATTATCGGCGAGCCCAAATACGCCGCGGGCTTTACGCACTACGATTATGCCAACCCCGATGCGCCGAAAGGCGGCACGATTACCCTTGCGGCAATCGGTACTTTTGACAACTTTAATCGCTACGCCATGCGTGGAAATCCGGGGGTTCGTACCGACGCGCTATACGATACCCTGTTCACCTCCTCTGACGATGAACCGGGCAGCTACTATCCGCTCATCGCCGAACATGCCCGTTACGCCGATGACTTTTCCTGGATGGAAATCACTCTCAATCCGCATGCCCGCTATCACGATGGCAGCCCAATAACCGCCAGCGATGTCGCTTTTACTTTTCACAAGTTTATGACCGAGGGAGTTCCGCAGTTTCGCCTCTACTATAAAGGAACCACGGTGAAAGCCATCGCCCCGCTAACGGTACGTATTGAGCTGGCGAAACCGGGCAAAGAGAACATGCTCAGCCTGTTTTCCCTACCGGTGCTGCCGGAAAAATTCTGGAAAAATCATAAGCTCAGCGATCCGCTCTCCTCTCCGCCGCTGGCCAGCGGTCCTTATCGCGTGACGGCCTGGCGAATGGGCCAGTTCATCACCTATTCGCGAGTAAAGGACTACTGGGCAGCCGATTTACCCGTCAATCGCGGACGCTGGAATTTCGACACCCTACGTTACGACTACTATCTGGATGACAACGTCGCTTTTGAAGCCTTCAAAGCCGGTGCTGTCGACCGCCGTGAAGAAAGTGTCGCCAGAAACTGGGCTACCCGCTATGTCGGGCGTAACTTTACCCGCGGCTATATCGTCAAAGACGAATATACCAGCACTTCCGCACAGAACACGCAGTGGCTGGCCTTTAATATCCAGCGTCCGGTATTTGCCGACCGCCGGGTTCGCGAAGCCATTACCCTCGCCTTTGATTTTGAATGGATGAATAAAGCGCTGTTTTATCACGCTTACAGCCGCGCCAATAGCTTCTTTCAGAATACGGAATACGCCGCGCGCGATTACCCTGATGCCGCCGAGCTGGCCCTGCTGACGCCGCTGAAACACGAGATCCCTGCCGAGGTCTTCACGCAAATATATCAACCACCGGTTTCCAGCGGCGATGGTTTCGAACGCGCAAATCTCCTTAAAGCGGATGCCATCCTTAATCAGGCGGGCTGGGTAGTGAAAAACCAGCGACGCGTTAACGCGCAGAGCGGCAAACCATTACGCTTTGAGCTGCTGCTTCCCTCCGGAAGTAACGATCGCTGGGTTCTGCCCTTCCGGCACAATCTTCAGCGGCTCGGGATCGTGATGGATATTCGCCAGGTCGATAATTCCCAGTACAGCAACCGTAAGCGCAGCCGGGATTACGATATGATGCCAACCGTCTGGCTCGCCACGCCCTGGCCCGGCACCGATCTACAAATCTCCTGGGGCTCGGAATATATTAATTCCAGCTACAATGCCCCTGGCGTACAAAATCCGGCCATTGACCAGCTCATTGCGCAAATTATTCGCTGGCAGGGCAATAAACAAAAACTGCTGCCGTTGGGTCGGGCGCTTGATCGTGTGCTGACATGGAACTATTACATGCTGCCGATGTGGTATATGGCGCAGAATCGAACCGCATACTGGGACAAATTCTCCTTTCCGCATACGCGCCCGGTCTACTCATCCGGTTTTGAAAACTGGTGGTACGATGCAAGCAAAGCGGCCAGACTCCCTGCGGACAGACGTTAAGGAATTATGATGGGCGCATATCTTCTCCGCCGGTTACTGCTGATCATCCCTACGCTGTGGGCGATCATCACCATAAACTTTTTTATTGTGCAAATTGCTCCCGGCGGCCCGGTCGATCAGGCCATCGCGGCAATTGAGTTTGGCGATCGCGGCAGCTTGCCCGGCGCGGGAGAAAGCGGGATGCGCGCCGGACATGTGCGGACAGGCGTCGGTAACATCAGCGATGGTCACTATCGCGGCGGGCGAGGGCTTGATCCAGAAGTCATTGCCGAGATAACCCATCGTTACGGCTTTGATAAACCGATCTACGAGCGCTATCTGAAAATGCTCGGTGATTATCTGCGCTTTGATTTCGGCGATAGCCTGTTCCGCAGCTCATCGGTACTGCAGTTAATTAAAGACAGCCTGCCGGTCTCCGTCACTCTTGGCCTGTGGAGTACGCTCATCATCTATCTGGTGTCGATCCCACTCGGTATCCGCAAGGCGGTCAGCAACGGCAGCCATTTTGACGTCTGGAGCAGCACGCTGATCATTATCGGCTATGCTATCCCGGCGTTTCTGTTCGCGATTTTGCTGATCGTTATCTTTGCCGGCGGCAGCTATTTCGATCTCTTTCCGCTGCGCGGGCTGGTGTCCGCCAACTTTGACAGTCTGCCGTGGTATCAAAAGATCGTCGACTATCTCTGGCATATCACCTTACCGGTGCTGGCGACGGTGATTGGCGGTTTTGCCGCGCTCACTATGCTGACTAAAAACAGCTTTCTTGATGAGATCCGCAAACAATACGTCGTTACCGCCCGCGCCAAGGGCGTAAGCGAAAAGCAGATCCTTTGGGGGCATATTTTCCGTAACGCCATGCTGCTGGTGATCGCCGGTTTTCCGGCCACCTTTATCAGTATGTTTTTTACCGGTTCACTGCTGATTGAGGTGATGTTCTCGCTAAACGGCCTGGGCTTGCTGGGCTATGAGGCCACCGTTTCTCGCGATTACCCGGTAATGTTCGGCACGTTGTATATTTTTACCCTGATTGGCCTGCTGCTGAATATCGTCAGCGACATCAGCTACACGCTGGTCGATCCGCGTATCGATTTTGAGGGCCGCTAATGTCATTCTTCAGTCCCGCCAATCAGGATCGTTGGACGCGCTTTCGCCACAACCGTCGCGGCTACTGGTCGCTGTGGCTGTTTTTAGCGCTTTTCGCCTGCAGCCTGTGCGCCGAGCTGATTGCCAACGATAAACCGCTACTGGTGCAATACCGCGGCAGCCTTTATGTTCCGCTGTTAAAAAATTACAGCGAAACCACCTTTGGCGGCCGCTTTGCCACTGCCGCCGACTATCAGGACCCGTGGCTGCAAAAGCGGCTGGAGGATAACGGCTGGATACTATGGGCGCCGGTTCGCTTCGGGGCGTCAACCATCAACTTCGCTACCGACAGCCCGTTTCCCTCACCGCCGTCAAGGCAAAACTGGCTGGGCACCGATGCCAATGGCGGCGATGTGCTGGCACGCATCCTGTACGGCACACGTATTTCCGTTCTCTTTGGCCTGCTGCTGACCCTCTTCTCCTGCGTACTGGGCGTGATGGCCGGTGCTATCCAGGGCTATTATGGCGGGAAGATCGATCTCTGGGGACAACGATTTATCGAAGTCTGGTCAGGAATGCCGACGCTGTTTCTGATTATCCTGCTTTCAAGCGTGGTCCAGGCCAATTTCTGGTGGCTGCTGGCCATTACCGTGCTGTTCGGCTGGATGACGCTGGTCGGCGTCGTTCGCGCCGAATTCCTGCGCACCCGTAACTATGATTACATTCGCGCCGCGCAGGCGCTTGGCGTCAGCGATCGCGCGATTATTTTGCGTCATATGCTGCCTAACGCGATGGTCGCGACGCTTACCTTCCTGCCGTTTATTCTGTGCAGTTCAATAACCACGCTGACCTCGCTGGATTTTCTTGGTTTTGGCCTGCCGTTGGGTTCCCCTTCTCTGGGGGAGCTGCTTTTACAGGGCAAAAACAATCTTCAGGCACCGTGGCTGGGCATTACCGCCTTTCTTTCCGTGGCGGTATTGCTGACGTTATTGATTTTTATCGGTGAAGCGGTTCGCGACGCTTTTGATCCGAGTAAGGCGGTATAGCATGACGCAACCTCTGTTAGACATTGACAACCTGTCGATTGCTGTTCGTCAGCAGGGAAAAACCACGACTATCGTCAGCGAACTGTCGCTGCAAATCGACGTTGGTCAAACCCTGGCGCTGGTGGGCGAATCCGGCTCGGGTAAAAGCATTTCAGCGTTATCAGTGCTGCGGCTACTCCCCTCGCCGCCGGTCAGTTATCCGGACGGCGATATCCGTTTCCACGGTCAGTCGCTGCTGCATGCGGATGAACGCACGCTACGCGGGATACGCGGTAACCGCATCGCGATGATTTTTCAGGAACCAATGGTGTCGCTCAATCCGCTGCACACTCTGGAAAAGCAGCTATACGAAGTGCTCTCTTTACATCGCGGGATGCGCAAAGAAGCAGCGCGTGGAGAAATTCTCGATTGTCTGGAGCGCGTGGGGATCCGCAATGCGCCCCGACGGCTGGCCGACTATCCCCATCAGCTTTCCGGCGGCGAACGGCAGCGGGTCATGATCGCCATGGCGCTGCTGACCCGCCCGGAACTGCTTATCGCCGACGAACCCACCACCGCGCTGGATGTGTCCGTTCAGGCACAAATCCTCTCGCTGCTGCGCGAACTGAAGCAAGAGTTAAATATGGGGCTGCTGTTTATCACTCATAACCTGAGTATCGTGCGCCAGCTCGCCGACCGCGTCGCGGTAATGCAAAATGGCCGCTGCGTCGAACAGAACAGTTGCCAGAGGCTGTTCGCTGCTCCCGGGCATCCTTATACCCGTCGCCTGCTGGATAGCGAGCCATCGGGCGATCCCGTACCGCTCGCCGCCGATGCGCGCGAATTACTGCGGGCGGAAAACCTGAGTATCGCCTTCCCGATACGTAAAGGGCTCCTGCGGCGAGTCGTTGAACATAACCGGGTGGTTAACGGCCTGAGTTTTCGTTTACGTGCCGGAGAAACTCTGGGCCTGGTCGGTGAGTCAGGTTCAGGCAAAAGCACCACCGGGCTGGCGCTCCTGCGCCTGATTGATTCAACCGGAGCCATCACCTTTGAGGGCGAATCACTTCAGGGACGCCGTCGTCGGCAGATGCTGCCGCTCCGTCGTCGCATGCAGATTGTTTTTCAGGACCCGAACTCATCGCTGAACCCGCGGCTCAACGTCCTGCAAATTATCGAAGAGGGACTCCGGGTTCATCAGCCAACGCTCAGCGTTGCCGAACGTGAGCAGACGGTGATTCAGGCCATGCAAGAGGTTGGGCTCGATCCCCAGTCGCGCCACCGCTACCCTGCCGCCTTCTCCGGCGGTCAGCGTCAGCGTATCGCTATCGCCAGGGCGCTGGTCGTCAGGCCTCAGCTTATCGTGCTGGATGAACCGACATCGTCACTGGATAAAACGGTACAGGCGCAAATCCTTGCCTTGCTGAAAACGTTACAGCAAAAGCATCAACTGACCTATGTTTTTATCAGCCATGACCTGCGCGTCGTGAGGGCATTGTGCCATCAGGTCATCGTGCTGCGGCAGGGAGAAATCGTCGAGCAGGGAGAGTGCGAGCGCGTGTTTACTGCTCCGCAACAGGAGTACACCCGTCAGCTACTGGCGCTGAGCTGACGTTCAGAATGGGTTATTACCAGAGAAAGGTTCCGCAATCGCCACGCCGAAATTTTTCAGCCGACAGGTTGCGGCAAACTCGTCCTGACAATTAACAAACAGGCACGGTTCTCCTTCGCATTCCACAATCGAGCAATCGACTTCGATATCGCTAAGCGCCTGGCTGAGCTTATGCATAACCGGCCATGCTTTTTCGCCATCCGGACTGAGTAACTTTAGCGCCACAAGGCTGTTTTCACTCTGAACGCCATTTTGCGGAATCGGTTCAACTCTTGAACCCGCAAAACCCGGCAGCCAGCGGTAGCTCTGCGGCAGGCGGTGTACGATAGAGAGTTGCAGTTTATTCACTTGTTTTCCCCGAAAGCAAAATACTTCACAATAAATTCACATTAATGCTAACACATTCTTGACAAGTTGTCCCAGTTCCTCACAGAAAACGCTTACACCTGCATCATCATTGTGTTGCTGATTTGTAATGCAAAAGTTTATAATTGTGTAGATGGAATATGTTCGGGCTATATGTACCCGTTTCTGTGATCTAAAACAACTTTTTTATCGCATCAATGCGACTTTTTGAGCGATTTGATTTTACATAAAAGAAACAAACCACCAAACCGTGAAGCCGTTTTCGGTTGATATGCATCAAGATATACCTCAATAAAGGGACGGTAATGCCTGATGCCTGGCCATTTATCTGCTTTTGACGATCCCTCGGCTGGCCGTTCACACGCCGCGGATATGACTCATCTCCACGGCACTTAGCGTGAACGGAACAGGCGACTGACCCAAACGGGCAAAAGAAAAAGCACTCCTTCGCCAGAACCACCGAAAAGCGCTTCCGGCTGGCAAATACAACAGAAAACACTGACGATGCCTCGCTTAGCCAATCGGCACTCGCGATAACGTCCCTGAATGTCACTCAGCATGCGACTTTTTGCGCCGCCGGCTGGCATAGAGGTAAAACAGAATGGAAGCGCTGGCGCAAAAAGCGATAGACACCAGCATCGGCCAGGCGGTGGTAAAGGTCGCCATTGACAACAGGGCGCCAACAATCGCGCCGATGCCAAAACGAAACGTACCGGCCAGCGAAGATGCAGTGCCAGCCATATGCGGAAATTCATCAAGAATCACCGCCATGGCGTTGGAAGACACCATCGACACGCAACCGATAAACGCCGCCACGCCAAATACCAGCGACCAAAAGCCAACATCCAACAGTGCGCACACCACCATCCAGATCGCCATCACAAACTGAATCAACAGCCCTGTGCGGAACATATTCAGTGCCCCAATCCGCCGCACAAAACGGCTATTGATCATGGTCACGACAAACAGAAACGCGACGTTCAGCGCAAAATAGTAACCAAAATGCTGCGGTGAAACGTGATTAATATTGATATAAACAAACGGACCGGCGCTCAGGAACGAAAACATCCCGGCGAAGCTAAAACCACTCGCCAGCATATAGCTCAGTACCCGCTTATGACGAAACAGGGTGGCAAAATTCCCCAGCGTGGTGTGAATATGAAACTTCTGCCGACGTTCCACCGGCAGGGTCTCGCTGATAAAACACGCGATCATCACTGACGCTAATAGCGCCGCCACCGCGAGGATCCAGAAGATCGCATGCCAGCTAAACCATACCAGTACCGCCCCGCCGACCATTGGCGCCACCAGCGGCGCGACGGTGGTCACCAGCATGACGAACGACATCATCCGCGAAAACTCCTCTTTTGGATAGATATCGCGCATCAGGGCATTAATGACCACGCTGGCCGCCGCCGCCGCCAGGCCGTGAAAGAAACGCATGGTTATCAGCATAACAATGGTCTGCGACAGCGCGCAGGCCACCGCCGCCGCCGCGAAAATCAGCGTGCCGCCGAGAATAACCGGTTTACGACCGAAACTGTCCGCCATCGGACCATATAAAAGCTGCCCCAACGCAAATCCCAGAATATAGGTGCTAAGCGTCATCTGCGCGCTGCCGTCCGGCACGTTAAACTGCGCCGAAATCACCGGCAGCGCCGGGAGGTACATATCAATCGACAGCGGCATCAGCATGGCCAGCAGGCCCAGAATAAACACAATCCCGGATGAAGCATTCTGCTTTGCCGTCACGTTTTACTCCGCGCATGTTGACCACCGACGCTGGCAATTTCTGCTGCCGTCAGCGGACGATATTCACCAGGCTCCAGCGACTCATCCAGGATAATGTCGCCAATACGTTCACGATGCAGACCCGTCACATGGTTACCCACAGCGGCAAACATCCGCTTAACCTGATGGTAGCGCCCTTCGCTAATGGTCAGACGAACTTCGGTCGGCGTGATCACCTCCAGCACCGCTGGCTTAGTCAGGCTCTTCTCGTTATGTAGCTGTACGCCTTTGGCAAACTGCTCTGCGGTGGTTTCATCCACCGGATTTTGCAGTTCCACCAGATAGGTTTTTTCACAATGATGACGGGGAGAAGTAATGCGGTGCGACCACTGACCATCATCGGTCATCAGCACCAGGCCGGTGGTATCAATATCGAGGCGGCCAGCGGCATGCAGCTTATACGCTACCGGTTCATCAAGGAAGTAAAGCACCGTCGGGTAATCAGGGTCATCGGTGGAACAAACGTAACCTTGCGGCTTATTAAGCATAAAGTAGCGTGGGCCATGCTGTTGAACCAGGGGATTGCCGTCATATTCGACGCCATGTTCCGGCAAAAGTTTGAAAGCAGAGTCTTTTACAATTTCGCCGTCCACGGTAACGCGGCTGCTGCGGATTTCACGCCCGGCAATAGCCCGGCTAACGCCAAGTTGCTGAGCGATAAACTTATCAAGTCGCATGAGATTTTTTTAGCCTGTAAAGAGTGCTGGAGCGGGCAATACGCCCGAAAAGAAGAATATCTTAGGGTAGTATAACAAGCTCTTAACACCACTCAAGGGAAAAGATTCGTGGCATACTATTCGCGAGTTAATTAAGCGCTATACATTCCATGACCTTTACATTACGTCCCTACCAAAAAGAGGCGGTCGACGCCACCCTTGCCTGGTTTCGCCGCCATCGGCACCCCGCAGTCATCGTCCTGCCGACTGGCGCGGGTAAAAGCCTGGTGATCGCCGAACTGGCGCGCCTGGCGCGCGGTCGTGTGTTAGTGCTGGCGCACGTTAAAGAGCTGGTGGCGCAAAACCACGCTAAATATTGTGCGCTTGGCCTGGAGGCGGATATCTTTGCGGCCGGCCTGAAGCGTAGAGAGAGCCACGGCAAAGTGGTGTTTGGCAGCGTCCAGTCGGTCGCCCGCAATCTCGCGCAGTTTCAGCATGAGTTTTCGTTGCTTATCGTCGATGAGTGCCACCGTATCGGTGATGATGATGACAGCCAATATCAACAGATCATCAGCCACCTCCGGCAAGTTAACCCACATCTGCGTCTGCTGGGGCTGACCGCCACCCCATTTCGTCTCGGAAAGGGCTGGATTTACCAGTTCCATTATCACGGGATGGTACGTGGCGATGAGAAGGCGTTTTTTCGTGACTGCATCTATGAACTGCCGCTGCGCTATATGATTAAGAACGGCTACCTCACGCCCCCTGAGCGGCTGGATATGCCGGTGGTGCAGTATGATTTTAGCCGTCTGCAGGCACAAAGCAACGGCCTGTTCAGCGAAGCCGACCTGAACCGCGAACTAAAAAAGCAGCAGCGCGTGACCCCGCACATCATCAGCCAGATTGTTGAATTTGCCCAGACCCGCAAAGGGGTGATGATTTTCGCCGCCACCGTTGAACACGCCCGGGAAGTGACGGGATTACTGCCGACGGGTGAAGCGGTATTAATTACCGGTGACACGCCGGGAACTGAGCGGGATCGCATCATTGAGGCATTTAAAGCACGGCAGTATCGCTATCTGGTTAACGTCGCGGTGCTGACCACCGGTTTTGATGCGCCGCATGTCGATCTGATCGCCCTACTCCGCCCCACCGAGTCGGTAAGTCTTTACCAACAGATTGTTGGCCGCGGCCTGCGACTGGCCCCCGGTAAAACCGATTGTCTGATCCTCGACTATGCCGGAAACCCGCACGATCTGTATGCACCGGAAGTCGGCACGCCAAAAGGCAAAAGTGACAACGTTCCCGTGCAGGTGTTCTGCCCTGCCTGCGGATTCGCCAATACCTTCTGGGGGAAAACCACCGCCGACGGCACGCTGATTGAGCATTTCGGTCGCCGCTGCCAGGGCTGGTTTGAAGATGATGAAGGCCATCGTGAGCAGTGCGATTTTCGCTTCCGCTTTAAAAACTGCCCCCAGTGCAACGCGGAAAACGATATCGCCGCCCGACGCTGCCGTGAGTGCGACACGATTCTGGTGGATCCAGACGATATGCTGAAAGCGGCGCTAAAACTCAAAGATGCGCTGGTATTGCGCTGTAGCGGAATGGCGTTACAACAGGGTCATGATGAGAAAGGCGCGTGGCTGAAAATCACCTATTACGACGAGGACGGCACGGATGTGAGTGAGCGCTTCCGCCTGCAGACGCCCGCCCAGCGCACCGCCTTTGAGCAGTTGTTTATCCGCCCGCATACCCGAACGCCTGGCGTGCCGCTACGCTGGATAACACCAGCAGACATCCTCGCTCAGCAGGCGCTGTTGCGCCATCCCGACTTTGTTGTTGCCCGCATGAAGGGACAATACTGGCAGGTACGGGAAAAAGTGTTCGATTATCAGGGGCGCTTCCGGCGGGCCAATGAATTGCGTTAATCGCCTCTGCGGCAGAGGTTTTGGTTGCTGCAAAAACCGTTGGCGGCTATAATGCCGCCCGCTTTTGCATTCGCAAAGCAGATAATCTGCCTGTTGCTGGGTCGCCTGTAGCAGGATTTATATATAGAGAGACATCAATGTTTACTATCAACGCAGAAGTACGTAAAGAGCAGGGTAAGGGTGCGAGCCGCCGCCTGCGTGCAGCTAACAAATTCCCGGCCATCATCTATGGCGGTGAAGCTGCGCCAGTAGCAATTGAACTGGATCACGACAAAGTGTGGAACCTGCAGAACAATGCTGAGTTCTACAGCGAAGTTCTGACCATCGTTGTTGATGGCAAAGAAGAGAAAGTTAAAGCTCAGGCTGTTCAGCGTCACCCGTTCAAGCCGAAGCTGGCTCACATCGACTTCGTTCGCGCTTAATCGCCGACTGAACGTTGTATGGCAAGCGCCCCGGTCCGCAAGGTCCGGGGCGTTTTGTTTTGGCGCGGCGATAAAGCAAGAGATGGCGTCAACGCCCTCAGCACACCCTGCTGGCCAGTTAAGCGCTATTCGTCGGGTTTGATCTGGTTTTGACTCGCACTCACAAACGACACAGCATAAACATCCTGATGACGAGCTTACCGGGCGGTATGACGACCTGACACCAGGATTTTTAGCCTTTAATTTCCGCCGGAGGTACGGCGCTGCAGCTGATCACGCAGATTTGGCGGCGTCCCTTTAATGGTTAAGGTATCCGTCGCCGGGTCCCAGAACACCCGCTCGCCCAGCAGCATAGCGTCAAAATTAATGGTTAACCCGCCGCCGCTGCCGGCAAACTTGGTTAACTGACGCAGCGTGCTGCGATCCGCCGGAAAGCTCTCTTCCAGCGCGTAGCCTTGTTCGGCGGTAAACTCCTGAAACGTCTTCTCACTGACGCCCGCCAGCTCTTTGGACAACGACTCCAGCTCAATCTCCTCTCCGGCCTGCAACTGTTCGTTGCAGTAGCTGTAAACCTGCTGGCGCACGTTCTGGCGCTCAGATTTATCCAGCTGCGCATCAGCGGCGAAATCATCCAGCGCCTGTAACAAACCGCGGTTCTGCGCTTTTGTATTGAGCCCTTCGCTGGCCCCAAGGAAATCCATAAAAAAGTCCGCCACTTTGCGCCCTACCCGGCCTTTCAGGAAGGTCAGATAACGGGTGGATTCCGGATTGGTTTCCCATTCGGTTAAATCAATACGCGCGACAATATCGGCATGATTGATATCCAGATAGTGCGTGGCGCTGATATCCAGTTCTTCATTGACGCGCATACTGTTCAGATTGTTGAGCACCGCCACCATCAGGTATTCCACCGCCAGATAGCGATACTGGCAAAACAACACAATACCGCCTTCAGCGAAGGGATATTTCGCCAGTTCGTCACGCAGACGACCGGTGGCCGCCCGACTGAAGGGCAGGAATTCTTCTTCCCCCTTACGCTGCTGACGCAGAGCCTGGGCCAGCTCGCTCTCTTCGTTAAACAGGCCGTAGGCTTTATTTTTAGCGCTGTAGACCCGATGCAGTTCGGCCATCATCTCCACAACGGTCGCTGTCGGCTCCAGTAATGACTCACGCAGCACCAGTTCCAGATTTTGTTCATCACGTTTGATTAGCTGATGCAGGGCAATCTGGTCGATATCCAGACTCATGTTAAACTCTCCTTTTAGACCGGGCGGTATTCAACCACCGCCGGGACGGCGACGCAACCACCACGTGACGCTTTGCCAGCGAGGCGGTGCGCTTTTGCGCCGCGGCGAAAAAATGCGGAAAAAATGCTGCTGCTACGGTAATATGTTGCCCTTTCACGAACAAACAGATTTTGAGTTTATGCCGCAATTATCCCGCTATAGCGATGAACACGTCGAACAACTGCTCAGCGAGCTGACGAGTGTTCTGGAAACACACAAAGCGCCCGTTGACCTTTCACTGATGGTTCTGGGCAATATGGTGACGAACCTGATCAATAGTAGCGTCGCGCCGGCGCAGCGTCAGGCCATCGCCCGCTCTTTTGCCCAGGCGTTGCAGTCGTCGATCAACGACAAGCCAGCGCATTAAGGATAACGAACAACAGTATATGGTGACTCTTCGTCAGCCCTACCGAGAAAAAGTTTCCCAGATGGTCAGTTGGGGACACTGGTTCGCCCTGTTCAACATGTTGTTGGCCATGGTGCTCGGCAGCCGCTATCTTTTTGTCGCCGACTGGCCAACGACGCTTGCCGGACGTCTTTTCTCGTACGTTAGCCTCGTTGGTCACTTCAGCTTCCTGGTCTTTACCAGTTATGTACTGATCCTCTTTCCGCTAACCTTTATCGTCATCTCGCAGCGCTTAATGCGTTTTATATCGGTCATTCTGGCGACCACAGGCATGACGCTGCTGCTGATCGACAGCGAAGTTTTCACCCGTTTCCACCTGCACCTTAATCCCTTCGTTTGGGAACTGGTTATTAACCCCGATCAAAATGAGATGGCTCGCGACTGGCAACTGATGTTTATCAGCGTCCCGATCATCTTCCTGGTGGAAATGCTCTTTGCGACCTGGAGCTGGCAGAAGCTGCGCAGCCTGACCCGCCGCCGTCACTATGCTCGTCCGGTCGCCTGGTTTTTCTTTATCTGCTTTATCAGCAACCACCTGATTTATATCTGGGCGGATGCGAATTTCTATCGCCCAATCACTATGCAGCGGGCCAATCTGCCGCTTTCCTACCCGATGACGGCGCGCCGGTTCCTGGAAAAACACGGTCTGCTTGACGCAGAGGACTACCAGCGACGCCTGGTAGAACAAGGTTCACCGGAAGCCGTCTCGGTGCAATATCCGCTTAGCGACCTACGTTATCGTGATCTCGGCGCCGGTTATAACGTGTTGCTGATTACCGTTGATAACCTCAACTACTCACGTTTTGAAAAAAACATGCCGGCGCTGGCCGCATTCGCAAAAGAAAACGTCAACTTTACTCAGCATATGAGCTCCGGTAATACTGCGGACAGCGGCCTGTTTGGCTTGTTCTACGGTATCTCCCCTGGCTATATGGATGGCATTTTAGCGGCCCGGATTCCTGCGGCGCTGATTACGTCACTGAATCAACAAGGCTATCAGTTGGGTCTGTTCTCATCTGACGGCTTCAGCAGCCCGCTTTATCGCCAGGCGCTGCTGTCCGATTTCTCCTTACCAGCCGCCAGAACGCAAAGCGATGCGCAGACGGCAAATCAGTGGATCAACTGGCTGAACCGCTACGCCCAGGATGAAAATCGCTGGTTCTCATGGGTTTCACTGAACGGCACAACCCTGGATCGCGGGCAGCAACAAAACTTTGTCCGTCGCTACAGCACCGCCGCCGGCGATGTCGACACCCAAATTGGTCGCGTGCTGAACGCGCTGCGCGAATCCGGCAAGATGAATAACACGGTAGTTATTGTGACGGCGGGCCACGGTGTACCGCTGGACGCACAGCATGACGCGTTTGACTGGTCGCGCGAACAGCTACAGGTACCGTTAGTGATTCACTGGCCAGGCACTCCGGCACAGGCGATCGCGACCCTGACGGATAACAAAGATGTCATGACAACGCTGATGCAGCGCCTGTTGCACGTTTCCACACCGGCGAATGAATATTCGCAAGGCGAAGATCTGTTTAGCCCCGCCCGCCGCCGCGCATGGGTTACCGCTGCGAATAACAATACGCTGGCGATCACGACGCCACAATTAACCATCGTGCTCAATCACAACGGCACATACAGAACATGGGACAGCGAAGGTAAGAAGATTAAAGATCAAAAACCGCAACTGAGCCTGCTACTGCAGGTGCTAACCGATGAAAAACGCTTTATCGCTAACTGATTGATTATTTATAAATCAATCAGGCACTTCACGGCTTGCATTCGGTTGGGGAACGGGTAATATTGTTCCCCACAAATCGGCACGTAGCGCAGCCTGGTAGCGCACCGTCATGGGGTGTCGGGGGTCGGAGGTTCAAATCCTCTCGTGCCGACCAAATAATCCCAATAGAACCAGCCTCTTATGGCTGGTTTTTTTATGCCTGTTTTTTGTACGGGGAGTTAATGGCGTGAAACCCCGTCATAAATCCCATGACTACACCTTCGTGACTGCGAGATATTACTTTTATTTGGTGATGACCGAACCTGAACGGCTGACAAACACGTGATACCTGGAAAGCATGAAAATCGTCCCGGTTGCGTTTGACGCGTTGTGTAACACGCATTCCACATCTGTGTAACCATCACCAGTCGGAATAGAGACGGAGAACGATCCTATGTTGTATCGACCTGCATTTGACTGCCTCCATATTTGAGTGCCATCGGCCCTGAGCAAGAAATATGTTCCAGAGCCTGATCCGCCAGCAGTCATCCCCAGACAAGCGACCATGCCAACTGCGCATGAGCCCAAATTGAGCCTGTCACTAGGACTGTTTTCATAGACAATGGCATTCTGACGACCTGCGGAATCATTCATCAATATCGATCCAACAATAGTTACTTTCTGCTGAAAGCTTTGTTGTTTGATACGACAAAATCTCACTGTCTTCGTGCCATCGTTCCCAATATTTTCACTGAAGAAAATAGTCTGGTCAGGCAGTGTGTCAGAAATGTCTCCGACAATTTTATCCGCGCTCAAAGTGCCGCTGATCGTACAGCTTTCATTGATTACTACGTTATCAAGTTCGCCGCTGGTCGCCTCAATTTTCCCGCGCACTGTAACGTCATTAAACTCCGCCTTTCCGTTCTTGTTAACCTGCCAGCCCTTCGATCCGGAAGCGAAGTCATTCGACTGAATCACATTCCCTATTTTCGCATTATCGACGCTGCCGTCTTTAATGCGAGCCTTGTCGATGTACAGTTCATTGCCCTCGGCGATCATCACCGGCACGGAAGTTTTACTGTTGCGGTTAAACAGCGAGAAACAGGATCATGTCGCTTGTTGAACCATCGCTGCCCAACACGATATTCCCCACGACATCACCGTCGTCTTCCTGTTTCATCAGGGAGGGTCATTTAAGGCGGACGCGAACGGCGGAAAGTTGGGTATTGGTAAACGTATGCGTCCAGGCGGTCTCGCTGGAAATTTCCGTCCCTACGCTAATTTCATTTTCAGTGCCGGGAATACTCTGAATATATTTTTGTGCCTGTGTTCCTGGACGAAATCTCCACTTCACGCCGGAAAAGTTTTCAGAACCGTCGGCACTTAATAACGGGGTGCCATCGAGATAAATATCCTTGCCCGTTGATTCACCTGCAAACTCTCCCTCGCACAGCGCGATGAGAATTTTGGCTTTTGCTACAGACTGTAAATCATCAGCCTGTTCCGTCGGCGTGCGCTGGCTGGAGCTGCCACCCTTGCGCCCTTTGATTATGTTATTTGCCATATTGCGTCCATAAAAAAAGCCACCCGGAGGTGTAATGCTGGTCAGTTAAGGGCTGTCAGTTGCGTTTATGGCTGGCTGAGCGGTTCTGTCAATCGGTGGTTCTGGCGAGCATGACGCATTTTTCATTTTCGCCCATTCAGATTCCGTGGTCTGTTCCGTTCACGATAAATACGCGGATAGTCGTTATATCCACAGCGTGTGAACGGGCAGGGGGACGTTTCGCCCGTCCCCCTGCACCCCCGGCATGGCGCTGAAAACCTGCCGCTGCGCGGTCCGCTCCACTCAGGCTTCATCTGGCGGACCGGGCGGGACTCGACGTCCCTGTCTCGACCCGCCCTCTGGCCGCCGTCCTGGCGGCCAGTCCTGGATGCGCGCCTGCGTTCTCGCCAGGTTTCCTTGATGCGCCCAACCCCCATGCGGTGAGTCCGTTATTCGTCAGGGGCTTTTCAGAGGCTGAAAGTCATAAAAAAAGTTATATCCTTTATATTTCAGCCCGTATCAGCTCAGTAAGCGAATCAACAGAATCAGATTTTCGTTAAACCACCGATAATGCAATTGCCACAGGCAAATAAAACAAAAGATAACACCGATGATTTGCTTAAGTGAACGGCATTGCACCCGGAGGTGGAGTTTGAATACTGACTTTACACAGTCCCATTATGGGACTATGATGGGTCTATGAAGATAATCTCGGTTAAAAACCTGAAGGATTTTTGGGCGGAGTATCCCGATGCAGAACAACCGCTACGGGCCTGGGTGGATGAGGCAACAAAGGCCGACTGGAAAACCCCGGCAGAAATGAAAGAGCAATACCGTAGCGCCAGCATTCTGAAAAACAGGCGAGTGGTATTTAATATAAAGGGGAATAACTACCGGTTAATCGTAGCCATTGCCTATCAGCGCGGATGGATGTTCGTTAAGTTCATCGGAACGCACAGGCAATACGACGCCATAGACGCAGAAACGATTGAGATGGAGTAAACCATGAACGTTAAACCAATCAGAACTGAGCATGACTACCTCGCCGCCCTTCGGGCAGTGGAACCCATGTTCGATAACGAACCAGAACTCGACACCCCTGAAGGAGACTACTTCGAGGTAATGTGCTTACTCATTGAAGAGTATGAGAAAAAACACTACCCGATCGTTCCTCCATCACCTGTTGAGGCAATCAAATTCCGTATGGAGCAACAGGGTCTGACCGTTAAAGACCTTGAACCAGCAATCGGCAAGTCAAACCGCGTGTATGAGATCCTGAACGGAACACGCAACCTGACGCTGCCGATGATTCGCCGCCTTCATTCACAATTCGGCATTCCGCTGGAGAGCCTCGTCGGCGCGTGACGTACTCTACTGTTGATCCTCCACATAAATTCCGGCAAAGATAATTGCGCCGCCAATTCGCCGTTTACCGTACAGCAGGCCGACCGGGTAACCCTGCGATGTGGTATTGGTTACTCCGCCAAAGGCGTAGCTGGCTTTGTTATCAGGCGATTCTTTACGGGCCAGTCCTGCTGGCTGGGGGGAAAGCATCTGGACGACGCCGCCGAGCATCATTGTCGCACCAAACTTTGCCACACCATAGCCAATAGAGGATAGTGTGCCGCTACTGGCATAACCAATAATAACGCTGTAATAGCCCCCGTTTAAACCGGACACTTCGCCAGTAAGACATAGTCATAGAGCTATGTTTAAGGAGTCTCCTGTGCAAAGAATCGAAGTGATCACTGGCGAGCAAAAGCGCCGCCGTTATACTCCCGAAGAGAAAGCCCGTTTTGTTGCGCTGGCCATGCAGCCCGGCTACACCGTCTCACTCGTTGCCCGGCAATATGGCATAACACCCAGTCTTCTTTTTAAGTGGAAACGACTCATGAACGATGGTGGGAAGTCTGCGATCGCCGCAGGAGAGGAGGTGGTCAGCGTCTCCGAAGTCAAAGCGCTGGAGAAAAAAGTCAAACAGCTTGAACAGATGCTGGGACGCAAAACGATGGAAGACGAAATCCTTCGGGACGCGCTTGAGATAGCACAGGCAAAAAAGTTGATATCACGCATGCCATTGCTGCCACCGGACGATACCCCCTCATCCGAATAGCTGAAGTGCTACGTGTATCACGTTCGAATCTGTATGACCGGTTGCTGGAGAAACGCCAGCACCGGTCAGCACGCTACAGCAAAGACGATGATGCCCGACTGTTGCCGCTTCTCCGCCAGATATGCAGCGAGCGGGCGACAAACGGCTATCGCCGCGTGACTGCGCACCTCAATCGTGCTCTGAGGGAACAAAACTGGCGGATTAACCCCAAACGCATTTATCGGATCATGCAGGCAAATAACCTGTTGCTGGCAAAATCAGGCCATAAAAAGCCAGCAAGCAGTCGTACAGGCAACGTCGTGACACTTAAGCCGGATACGCGCTGGTGCTCAGATGGCTTCGAAATACGCTGCTGGAATCAGGAAGTCGTGCGGGTGGTGTTCAGCCTTGACTGCTGTGATCGTGAAGCTATCAGTTGGTCGGCAACAACAGGTGGTATAAACAGCGTTATGGTGCAGGATCTGCTGACAGAGAGTGTAGAAAAGCGCTCTGGAAATACGCTTTATCTGCCACACGCCGTTGAGTGGCTGACCGATAACGGCAGTTGCTACATAGCGGACGCAACAAGAACGTTCACCGCCTCACTCGGGTTCATCGTGTGTACGACGCCGGTGCGCAGTCCGGAGAGCAATGGGATGGCTGAATCGTTCGTGAAAACGTTCAAGCGGGACTACGTGTATGTGAATGAGCTGCCGGGTGCGGTGACCGTAATGGAAAAACTGACGGAATGGATGGAAGACTATAATAACTGGCATCCCCATAAAGGGCTGAAAATGCAGTCACCGAGGGAATAGAGCCTGTCCGTAATTCTGTGTAACTGCCACCGTATTAAAGGTGATCGCTCAGGCGGTCACCGAACTCGATAATAAAACGACTCATTGCCAGCCGCCAGTTCTGGATCGGCATACTCCATTTTTTTGACGCATCTTTGATCGCCAGATAGACAACTTTCCGTACCGAGTCGTCCGTCGGGAACACTTTGCGTTTCTTTATGGCTGCACGGATCACGCTGTTCAGCGATTCTATAGCATTCGTGGTGTAGATAGCCTTGCGGATATCCGGCGGGTAGCCGAAGAACGTATTCAGCTTTTCCCAGTGCGCACGCCAGCTTTTGCTGATTTGGGGATACTTATTGTCCCACTCACCCGCGAACGCATCCAGCGCCATCAGCGCCACCTCTTCGGTCGGGGCCTGATAAATCGCTTTCAGTCCGCTGGTGACGGCTTTGTAGTCCTTCCACGACACGTATTTCAGGCTGTTACGTACCATATGGATGATGCACAGCTGGATATGGGTCTGCGGGTAGACACTGTTTATCGCATCCGGGAAGCCCTTCAGACCGTCCACGCAGGCAATCAGCCTCCACCTCGTTAATCGCCCTATATGACCGATGTTTACGATGAACGCCGGTTACAGGTGAGATAGCGCTGAACCAGCCGTGCCGCCAACATTGTACGCGGATATGCGTCGGTTTTCTGGCTGTGAAACGCGCGTTCGTGATTGTGAGCGTGAAACTGCATAACACTGCGCTGTGCCTGACGCAGATAGCGCAGCCCGGACCTGATAAACTGCGCATCATGGCTGTGGCTGGCAAATAACTGCATCAACGTCGACTGACCATATCGCAGCAGCCACGACACCTCCTGAGGGGATGTACTGCGGGATAAACGACGCGCAATCCCGATGAGACGCCGTGCGGCGCGCGCCTGGCTGCTGCGAGGAGATGCGGGTAATACCAGCCAGTACCAGAGGGCGGCAATCGTGGCGCCGGATAAAATCGCGCCACTTTGCATCAATACGTCGGAGACCGTGGCAGGCAGTTGGGACGAAAAAGGCTGCGTCACCAACAGAAAGGTCATATTGATGTCGATAGCCATTTTGCTGGTACGCGGGCATGCCATCAGGTAGGCCCCGGTCATCAGAAACAGAATAATCACCAGCACTCCGGCATCATGACTCAGTTGCGGCGAGATCCACAGCCGGAACAGACACCCCGCCAGCGCCCCGATGATCGTCCCCGACAGCACATCCGCAAGAGCAGTGTTGCCCTGCGGGTTACTGGAAAATAATGACGCGAACAGCACGGCAGTCATCACCATAATGGGGCCGGTTTCCCAGCCCGTGAGTAACCACAGGCTGCCAGATAACGCGAGCGCCCCGACCGGACGCAACACAGCATGCAGCACAACCAGCCAGTCATGGTGGCGCAACCGGCAAAAAAAACCGTAGCTTTCCGGCACGCCCGCCAGGCATTGTTGCAGTTCCGTCAGAGACTGTGCCAGCAGCGTGTTATCGGACACAGATGCCTGGCGGATAAGCGCCGAAAGGTCAGGCGCAGTGGGAACGCGGTATTCTGGATGTCGGGCTACCACAGCGTGGGGCGTTGCCAGCGTGGCGATAACATTCAGCAAGGCAAGCAGCGTTCGTTTCATTTGTCGGGCCTGGCGCATTGCTGAAAGCGAGCCTGCCGATTCTTTATCGAGCTCGGCGTTAAGACGGGTAATCGTCCCGATATAATCAACAAGTTGTTTTGCGGTCGGCGCATACGGTACCTGCGATAACACGGTATTAATCAGGAGAGTAAATCGCTGACTCAGCACGGAAAAACGGTTGCCGGACAAACTGTGAAAAGCCGCAAGCCCGGTGAAAACTATCCCCGTCAGGGTACAAAACGTGCGGTCAATGGCCAGGCGTGAGTCGGTGTGCGCTTCAAAATAGCTGAACATAACGATAACAGCGGCGGTGTAGCCTGCCAGCACAAAGCCATAATTACGGAACTGGCGGAAGAAACTGCCAATGCCCGCGCAGGCCGCTAACCACAGCGTCAGCACCAATAATTGCCCGAATGATTTCATCGGCAGACACAGCAGAATCGCCATACCGGCCAGTGCGCCAACTGCGCTGCCGGTAAAGCGCGCAATCATTCTCTCCAGCAGCAGCCCGCGGGTCGGTTGCGCCACCAGCCAGACGGTCATTGCGGCCCACCAGGGGTGATGAAAACCCAGCCAGGTAGCGAAAAGCATGCTACCCGCAGCGGCCAGCGTTGTCCGTATAGCAAAATCGGCCGCAGGCCCGAAGTATTGGTTTTTTTTCACCGCGAGTCCCGATGGTACGGTAAACTGCCGATGGCGTCTGGCCTGATAAGATGAGACATAAGCAGTTTCCGCAAGATTGATAAACGACTCCCCTACTTTATTCACAGCACGGATAAAAAATCAACATATCTGTACTGTGTCGTTCATAAATGACAATACCGGTAAACCATACGTAAAAAATGGAAGCGCTGCCTGATGCTCATCATCGGTTAAGCGAGGCATCAGCGTTGTTCGCTGTTGTATTTGCCAACGGGAATCACTTTTCGGTGGGTTCTGCGAAAGCCTGATGCGGCGGCAAGACTGACAATCTCGTCTGTTTTTTATGCCTTTTTTATGGGAGTTACTGCTGCATCTGCGGCTTTCTCCGGCTCACCGCATGGAGGATGGGCGCATCAAAAAACCTGACGAGAACACAGCGCGCATCCGGACTGGCCGCCAGAGCGTACATCGTCACAATCAACGCAGCCCCTGCTCCCATATCCGGTTTTTAATGGCCTTATTCCCCTCCCCCTTTGCTTACTGAAGCATGAAAATCAATCAGATTGTAAATCGTGGAAAAGCTTCTATTATTTTATTCTATACGTCATTTTTTGAAGGATTTACATGAGAGTTAATGGACTTACAAAAGGCTTTTTCATTCTGATAGTGCTGATCGTCACCCTCGCTTTTTTCGACGTTCTCTCGCCCTATTATTCAGCCATTTTATGGGCCGCGATTCTGTCGGTGATCTTCCATCCGGTGAAGAACACGCTGCGCGGTAAACTCGGAGAGCGCAACGGCCTGGCGGCGCTGCTGACAATTATCATTATCTGCCTGATCGTTTTTACTCCGCTGGCGATCATTCTCTCGTCTCTGGCCTTTGAATTGAATGTCGTTTACAGCAAACTTCAGCATAATGATACCCAGTTCCCGGCGGTGGTGGCCAGCCTGTTTGCTCACCTGCCGGAATGGGCTCGCAGCTTCCTCGCTGAGCATAATCTTGATAGCGCCGAACAAATCCAACGGCAGCTTTCTTCGGTTGCGCTAAAAGGTGGTCAGTACCTTGCCGGTAGCGCATTTTTGATCGGTAAAGGGACTTTCGGTTTTACCATCAGCTTCGGCATCATGCTTTATCTGCTGTTTTTCCTGCTAAAAGATGGCCCATACCTCGTCAGGCTGATTCTCGAATCGCTGCCGCTATCAACCCACGTTAAGCAGCATCTTTTCGCTAAATTTGCCGCTGTCGCCCGGGCGACGGTAAAAGGCACCGTCGCGGTAGCGCTTGCTCAGGGCGCGCTGGGTGGGCTGGCATTCTGGATCGTCGGTATTGATGGCAGCATCCTGTGGGGCGCGCTAATGGCATTCCTGTCGCTGATTCCTGCCGTCGGCGCGGCGATTATCTGGGTCCCTGCGGCCATCTATCTCTTCGCCACCGCCCAGCTCTGGCAGGGAGCCTTTATCGTCGGCTTCTTTGTGATTATCGTTGGTCTGGTGGATAACATCCTGCGCCCTTTGCTGGTCGGCAAAGATACCAAAATGCCCGACTACCTGATCCTGATCACCACAATTGGCGGAATGGAAATCTACGGCATCAACGGATTTGTTATTGGCCCGCTGATTGCCGCGTTGTTTATCGCCTGCTGGAACCTGCTGTCCGGCCGCGATCACGCCGGAAACATTGATGAGATAGATGAAGATTTTTTAGAAGAGGGAAAAAATCACGAGGAGTAGCGCGGCGCACGACGGGAGGTTGAAGATGCTCTGCCTTGCCGTACCCGTTAATGCTTCAGAGAGCGTCCGGCGGCTTAGCCGCCGGATAACGGATTACAACGCAATATCCGCGACAGACTGACCTGTAGTCAACGGCTTCAGTTCCGCCTGCGGAACATCATCGGGCGCCGTGTGCGGCGCATAGTGCAGCTCCAGAACCTCGCTGGTCCACGCCAGCGCCTTTTCAACTTCCGCGGCATTGCCATCCAGTCGCGTACCGTAGCTTGGTATAATCGCTTTCAGTTTCGCCTGCCATTCTGCCGAATTGACCTTACCCTTAAAGACTTTTTCCATCAGTTGCAGCATAATTGGCGCCGCGGTGGAAGCGCCCGGCGATGCGCCGAGTAGCGCGGCCACCGTACCGTCATCATCACTGACCACTTCGGTTCCCAGGCGCAGCACGCCGCCTTTTTTCTCATCGCGTTTGATAATCTGCACCCGTTGACCGGCCTGCCAGAGGCGCCAGTCTTCTTTACGCGCTTCAGGATAATACTCGCACAGCGCCGCATGACGATCTTTGTCTTTTTGCAGCACCTGGCTAATCAGGTATTTCACCAGATCAAAGTTATCCAGGCCCACGTTAAGCATCGGCATGATATTTGACGTATTGGTGGAAGCCAGCAGATCCCACAGCGAACCGTTTTTCAGGAAACGCGTAGAGAACGTGGCAAACGGTCCGAACAGCACCACGCGCTTGCCGTCGATAATCCGGGTGTCGATATGGGGAACGGACATCGGCGGCGCGCCAACCTCCGCCTGACCATAAACTTTAGCCAGATGGTGATTAACCACTTCCGGGTTCTCGCACACCAGGAACTGTCCACCGACCGGGAAACCCGCGTACTCTTTGGCTTGTGGAATACCGGTTTCCTGTAGCAGGGTTAGCGCAGCGCCACCGGCGCCGATAAAGATAAATTTCGCTTTAATGACCCGTTTCTGATGACGATTGTTGGCATCCGCCAGGGTGACGCTCCAGCTCTTATCCGCATTGCGCTTAAAGCGGCGCACAACGGTACTCAACTGGAGAGAAAAATTTTCATGGGTTTGCAGCCCGGCAATCAGCTGACGGGTAATTTCGCCGTAGTTCACATCAGTGCCTGCTTCCGAGCGAGTCGCGGCAACCTTCTGCTGCGGATCGCGCCCTTCCATTACCAGCGGTGCCCACGCTTTAATTTGCTGATGATCTTCAGAGTAGCGAATACCGCGGAACAGTTCGCTTTGTTGCAGTGCCGCATAGCGGGCGCGCAAAAAATTGACGTTGTCTTCGCCCCACACAAAACTCATGTGCGGCACGCTATTAATGAAAGATTTCGGCTTTTTCAGAATGCCACGCGTCACCTGATGCGCCCAAAACTGACGAGAGATCTGGAAAGATTCGTTGATATCAACCGCTTTATCAATATTGATGCCATTAGCGGTTTGCGGCGTATAGTTCAGCTCCATCAGCGCCGCATGGCCGGTCCCTGCGTTATTCCATCCGTTTGAGCTCTCTTCCGCAACGCTGGACATCTGCTCAACCATGGTAATAGACCACTCCGGCTCCAGTTCCTGCAGCCAGGTTCCCAACGTGGCGCTCATGATGCCGCCGCCAATCAGCAATACATCCGTCTCTTGCTCATGGCGGGTGTGGGTCCGAGTGTTATTGGAACCAACCGCCTGTGAGCTGGGTACGGCCATCTTTTTCTTCATCGGATTTGAGCCTTACTTTACTCGCTTTTTTATTTAGCGCAGGTGAAACGATTCTCGACTCCAAAGGTAGCACCGAAGAAAAATAATTTAAATATTGTTTAAAATTTAAGTTGAGTTTTGAGATCTGTTATAAAAATGTTTAATAAATGTGTATCATAAATCACATTTTGTACTGGTATCAGGAACGATTCCGCGCTATCATCCTCGGTTTTGTGACAGACCGCACGTTAGCATCGTCTGACAATACTCACTTTTATTTATATTCTGCGAACTTTTTTATGCCACCCGTTTCTGACTCCGCGATCTCCGCTAACGTCGGCGCATTACGCCAGATAGTGCGTTCTCCCGCGCTGCTGACACGTGAAACCCTGGCAGGCGCACTGACCGCACTGGCCCTCATACCCGAAGTCATCTCTTTTTCCGTTATTGCCGGCGTTGATCCGAAGGTTAGCCTGATCGCTTCGGTGGTGTTATGCCTTGCCATGTCAGTACTGGGCGGCAGACCGGCCATGGTCACCGCGGCAGCCGGTTCGGTGGCGCTGGTCATCGGGCCGATGGTGCATCAATATGGCGTCGGCTATATCCTTCCGGCGGTTATTCTGGCAGGCATAATTCAAATTTTGTTTGCCGTTTGCGGCATGGCGCGGCTGATGCGCTTTATCCCGCAGGCGGTCATGACCGGTTTTGTTAACGCCCTCGGGATCCTGATCTTTTTCGCCCAGATCCCCCATTTCTGGAGTAAACAGCCGCTGATTATCGGCTTATTCCTGTTAACGCTGCTGATCGTATTATGGGCGCCACGTTACATTAAAGCGATCCCTTCCCCGTTGATTGCGATTGTGCTGCTCACGCTGTTTACCGTCACCAGCGGGCAATTACTGCCAACGGTCGGGGATGAAGGCTCAATGCGTGGCGGCTTGCCGGGTCTGAACACCCTGATGGTGCCGCTGGATATCACAACCTTGCAAATCATCTGGCCCTGCGCGCTGAGTATCGCCTTTGTGGGTTTGATGGAATCATTGCTGACGGCGAAATTAGTTGATGATCTAACGCAAACCCCTTCCGGCAAAGCGCGCGAGAGCGCAGGTCTGGGCATCGCGAATATTCTCGCCGGGTTTTACGGCGGTATTGCCGGGTGCGCGATGATCGGCCAGACCATTGTCAACGTTGAAATGGGCAAAGCGCGTAGCCGGATCTCCACCCTTGCCGCTGGCCTGGTGCTACTGTTGCTGGTCACCGGACTAAGCGAAGTGATGGCGAGAATCCCGATGGCCGTTCTCGCCGGTGTGATGGTGATTGTGGCGGTGAAAACTTTTAGTTGGCACAGCATTCGCCCGACGGAGATCGCGCGGACGCCGTGGCCGGAAACCCTGGTAATGCTGGTGACCGTCGGCGCCACCGTCGGCACCAGTAATCTGGCGATTGGCGTCCTGGCAGGTCTGCTCTCCATGGCGCTGATCCCCCGCCGCCTGCGCAACAAAGCGCCGGTTACATCAGGAAAAACGTCGCCAGCCCGAGAAAAATAAAGAACCCCCCGGTATCGGTGATAGCGGTAATCATCACACTGGAGCCGACCGCCGGATCGCGCCCCAGTCTGACCATCACCATCGGGATAATCACGCCCATCATCGCCGCCATCAGCAGGTTTAACATCATCGCCAGCATCATTACGCCGCCAAGCTGGGGGTCGTCATATAGCCACCAGGTAATCGCGCCCATAATCCCGCCCCAGACAATGCCGTTGATCAGCGCGACCCCCATCTCTCTGAGGAGCAAAAACGAAAAGCTGCCCGGCTGAATAAGCTGCAACGCCATCGCCCGCACAATCATGGTGATCGTCTGATTACCGGTATTACCGCCGATCCCGGCGACAATCGGCATCAACGACGCCAGGGCGACCAGTTGGGAAATGGTATGTTCGAAACCATCAATAACGCGGGAAGCAATAAAGGCAGTGCAGAGATTCACCGCCAGCCAGGCCCAGCGGGTTTTCACCGCTTTGCTTACCGGGGCGAAAACATCATCCTCATTGCTCAGTCCCCCCATCCGGCGTAAATCGTTATCCGTCTCTTCATAAACAACATCAACGATCTCATCAATGGTCAAACGCCCCATCAGCACGCCTTCTGCGTCAATCACCGCGGCGCTAAGTAAGTTATCACGTTCGAAAGTACGGGCGACTTTCTCCGCATCCTCATGCGGCTGAAAAGTAATCGGATCGCCTTCCATCACCTCCCCGACTCGCTTACGCGTATCGTTGAGCAGAATCGTTTGCAGTTCCAGTTCGCCAAGCAGCAGCTTGTTGCGGGTGGTCACAAACAGCTTATCGGTGTTTTCCGGCATTTTGCCCAATCGCCGCAGATAGCGCTGAACCGCCGCAAGGGTGGCCTCCGGGCGGACGGTGATAACCTCGAACTCCATAATTGCGCCGACGGTATTGTCAGCGTAGCGCATCATCTGGCGAATACGCGCGCGCTTATCCGGCGACAGCGTGGCCAACAGTCGCCCGGTCAGATCACGCGGCAAGTGTTGCAGCAGATAGACCTGCTCATCAATATCCAGATTTTGTAAGGCAAACAGCAGGTCATGATCGCTCATCTTATCGATGAGATCGCCCCTGACGCTTTCCGACGCCTCCAGCAGCACCTCGCCACGTTTGTCGTCGGCCACCAGTCGCCAGAGCGCGTTACGCGCGTCGTAAGGCAGCGCTTCCAGCGCATCGGCAAGATCCGGCGGCGGCAGGTGCGAAACCAGCGCGCCCACTTCCGCCAGATCGTCGTGAAGAGTACCGTCATCATAGCGTTCAGCCAGGGTTAATTTACCCAACAGTGAAGATGTGACGGCTTTATCAGTGCTCAGTAGCCAGATGAGGCGGGCACGCTCTTCGTCGCGCAGCCTGGCGCTTTTTTTATGCAAAACGGACATCGATCAGGCAATCCTTGTGAAATATCTCTCAGACCAGCAGGCCGGAAGCATTAAGCATAGCGCGAGGAGACGGAAATAATAACCGCCAGGCATTCAGTCGATGGAAAAAACAGCGGATGGCGGGAAGCCCCGAAGAGAGCTTCCCGGAGAGGTATCAACGTTTATCTGGCGGTACGGGCGACCGCATCGCGGCTTGCCTGCGCTCGCTCTTCGCCCGTCAGCACCGCCAGTTGACCACCGCGCATTTCCAGCAGCCTGTCGGCATGCTGAAAATAGTGGTCATCGTGGCTGATGGCAAAAATGGTTTTCCCCATTTGCCGCATGAGCGGCAGCAATACCTGATAAAATTCACGGCGGAAATACGGGTCCTGATCTGCAGCCCATTCATCCAGCATGATGATATCGCGCTCTTCAGCCAGCGCCAGCAACAGCGCCACCCGCTTTTTTTGCCCTTTCGAAAGTTTCAGATCGAGAATTTTACCGTTATCCAGCGGCAGCTTATGCCCCATTTGTAGATAATCCAGCCACTTGTCCACCAGCGCGGGATCGGCCGCTTTCCCTTCCGGCCCCAGCAACCTGTCGAATAGCCAGACGTCGGTAAATACGGCGGAGAATAGCTTACGGTAATCTTCCGGTTTATCCGCCGCTATTGGTTGTCCATCCAGCAGAATCTGCCCGGCACACGGCTGATACAAACCGGTCAGTAGCATGGCCAGGGTTGATTTTCCGCTACCGTTGCCGCCAATCAGAAATATCAGCTCGCCGCGTTGCAGCGTCATATTGACAGGCCCTACCGAAAAGCGGTTATCGGGATAATGGAACACCACATCGCGCAGTTCCAGTGTCTGCCAGTGAGGATTGGCCTGCGCCCGCGGAAATTCGGCGCGATAGGGCGCGAGCGAAAACTGACGCAGCTTATTAAACGCCACCTGAGCGCTGAGCAGAGTGGGCAGCGCCCCCACCGCCGAAAGCAGCGGCGTGCGCAGAAATAACAAGGTTAATGAGTAGGTCGCCGCCACCGCGGTATCAGCCCAGCCCAGGCTATTGGCCATCCAGAAAACCAGGCCAATGGCACCAAGCATCATTATATTCGACCAGTTAACGGCGCTCAGGTGGAAAGTATCGGCACGCACAATATGATGCCGATATTCACGCGCATCCGGGAGGTAAAGCTGGTTAAATACATATTCAGCGCGTTCGCGGTTAAGGGTCAGCTCCTTGCGCCCTTCCAGCACCGTCTGATAATCGTGATACAGCTTATCTTCGCTTTCACGCAACAAAGCCATATGTTTATAGACGCGTGAGACCAGTATAAAGCCGCCCCAGATGGTCAATGCCAGCCAAAGCGCGGTAATCAACATCATTTTCCCCGATAGCCAGGCCAGATAGGCGGCGGAACCGAAGGTCAGAATGATCCCCTGCACCAGCTCAGGCAGGCGCACGAAGGCAATAGTAATATTGCGAATATCGCTGGTTAACCCGGCCAGCAGCGACGCGCTGCCGATTTTCTCAATCGTCTCGATTTGGCTATCAAGGATACGTTTAATAAATTCTCCGCGCAGGCGATAAACGAAATGGTGACCGAGCGTGGTCAGCGCCAGCTGCGAGCCGAGCGTGACGGCCATCAGCAGCAGCAACAATCCGAGGAATTCCGGTAAAACCGTCAGGGAGGTATCCACAATGGCAATCAGGCGCAGATTAATAAAGGCGATAAGCCCGATACCCAACGCCGCACTGAGCAGACTCAGGGCAATGACGGCAATAAACGGCCAGCGATACTGGCGCCAGACAAGAAGAAGAAGTTCCATAACACCGAATCCGGGCAAGCAAAAACAGCCAGCAGTTTAAACGGCTCGCCGGTAACGGCAAGAATAATTCTCATTTTTATTGCCCGCCAGACGAAAAGTGAGATTATAACGGCAGGCGCCGGTCGCCGGATGCATTCCCTCTTTCAACGCCTGGATACCATGATAAAACAGTCGTGATTTCCCGCCCCAGACCACCACGTCACCGTGTTCCAGCAGTACCCGCTGTAGTGGGTCGTTACGCTTCAAGCCACCGAACTGAAATATTGCCGGCAGCCCCAGCGAAACGGACACGATCGGCGCACGCAGGTCGTGTTCATCTTTATCCTGATGTAACGACAGCTTCGCCCCCGGCTGATAGCGGTTTATCAGGCACGCATCTGGCGCAAATTGCGCATAGCCGCAAGCGGCGGCGGCATCTGAGGCCAGCTCACGGAAAAGCTGCGGCATCGGCGGCCAGCGCTGGCCCGTGAGCGGATCGGTATTAGCGTAGAGATATCCATGCTGATCCGTGGTCCAGCCCAGTTCGCCGCAGTTGGTCATCGCCACCGACATGGTATAACCACCGGGCGTTACCATCTGACGAAAAGGCGAGCGGCGGGCAATATCGGCGATGACCTGCAAAAGTCCCGCAGCGCGCTCGCGGGCGTAGCGACGTAAAACGATCGCCCCCGGTGCCAGCGGCTCCTGCCAGGGCGGCGTATCGGCAAAAAGATCGAGCATCAGTTCTCCTCGGTTTGTGCTTCGCGCGCCAGCAGCAGCGCTTTGCGCGCCCTCCCCCAGCGATAGCCGGATAACGCCCCTCCCTCACGGACAACCCGATGGCAGGGAATCACCAGCGCCAGCCTGTTGGCGGCGCAAGCGCTCGCCACAGCCCTGACCGCGCGGGGACGGCCAATGCTTTGCGCGACCTGACGATAGCTGCGGGTTTCGCCCGCCGGGATCTGCCGCAACGCCTGCCAGACCTGAAGCTGAAACGCCGTACCGCGCAAATCGAGCGGTAAAGAGAATGGCTGGCGGAAATCGTTAAGATGCGTAAATACTTGCGCCACCCGTTGGCGAAAAACGTCGTCACCCGGCACCAGGCGTGCATTGGGAAATATTCGGGCTAATTCCTCATAGAGCGAGGCGTCATTCTCTCCCGGCAATACGGCGCATACGCCTCGTTCGCTTTCTGCGACCAGGCAGCGCCCCAGAGGACCGTCGCCGCATATCCAGGTAATATCAGTCTTGTCGCCGCCACGACGAAACTGACTGGCGGTCATCCCCAGCACGGCATCAGCCTGCTGATAGTAACTGCTGTTATCCGGAAAACCGGCGGACAACGCCGCATCGGTGACCTTTTCCCCCTGAGCCAGCGCTTCGCGTAAGCGACGGGCGCGCCAGGCCTGTTGCCAGGCCTTGGGGGTCATGCCGGTGACAGATTTAAAGAGACGATGAAAATGAAACGGACTGACCGCAAGCTGACGCGCCAGTGTGTCCAGCGTTATCGGCGCCTCCTGCTCCAGCAATCGACAGGCAGCTGCGACTTTATCCACCTTCTGCTGCTGCGGATCGATTTTTTCCGGCTGGCAGCGTTTACACGGGCGAAAACCTGCCGCCAGCGCGGCGTCAACGGAGGGATAAAAGCGGACATTTTCCCGCAATGCCCGTCGCGAACGGCAGGATGGGCGACAGCAAATTCCGGTAGTCAGCACGGCAAACACAAACTGACCATCGGCGCGAACATCGCGTTCGCATACGGCCTGCCAGCGACGCGCATCGGTATCAATCATTATCGGTTTCATAACGGACTCCTGCGGTAAGCAGCGCCTCCCTACGGGGGGTTATTGGCCTGTCAGTCGGAATCCGGAAGCGCTTCGCTCTCCCTCCCGGCCGCGTTGAAGTACGTTCAAAACACAACGCGTTTTTCGCCCATGGCCGACCGCAAACTGACAAGTCAAACACCCCGATGGGATAAGCACTAAGTGTATCTTCAGTCTGGGCCGAACTCCGTTATCAAAAACCCGAAATCTTGCTGTTTAATTTTTCTCACCGACAAGAAAAGTGCGAAACTGCGGCGACATCCAGGTTTTAAATCCTTCCCCTTCTTTAACAATCATATAGACCGCCAGCCCCTGTTCACGTACCACATCCTGCGCTTTATCCGGTCCCAGCACCATCAGTCCGGTATCCCAGCCGTCAGCTTCCAGCGCCGTCGGGGCGATCACGGTAACCGAAACCAGCTTGTGATCGATCGGGCACCCGGTTTGCGGATCGATAATGTGCGAAATACGCTTGCCATCCAGTTCATAGTAGTTGCGATAGCTACCTGAGGTACTGATACCGTGGCCGTTAATATCGACGATCGCCTGCACCGCATTTTCACGATCGGTCGGTTTCTGGATCGCCACCCGCCACGGGTGCCCTTCGCCGTTCATTCCCCGACTCACCAGCGCGCCGCCCACCGAAACCAGGTAACGCGAAATCCCTTCCTGTTCCATCAGGCGCGCTAAATGATCGGCGGCATAACCTTCACCTACGGTAGAAAGATCGACAAACAGATCCGGAATGTCTTTTTGCAAAAACTGCTTATCGGCCTGGTTAATCACCGTCAGATGCTGTAACCCAGTACGCGCTTTTGCCGCGGCGATCTGCTGCGGATCCGGCGTTTTTACCGGTTGTTTATCCGGGCCAAAGCCCCATAAATTCACCAGCGGTCCCACGGTTATATCCATCGCGCCATGGGTTTTGGCGCCAATGCGCAGCGACATGGTGACGATATCCGCCATCGCTTCGCTGACCGGCCACGGCGTGGTGCCGGAGAAATGGTTAAAACGCATCAGCGCTGAATCATTCTTCCAGGTAGAGAGCAGGCGGTCGTCAGCATCTAATTGTGCCTGAATTTTCTGGCGCAGCGCCTGATCCTTTGCCTGATCAACATTTATCACGCTGACCCGCCAGAATGTGCCCATGGTTTTCCCCTCCAGCACGGTGACGGCGGATTTGGGTTCCTGGGGAGATGTGGCTGAATCACAACCTGAAAACAGTACGCAAACCCCAACCAGGGTGGCGCGGAAAAAAGTCATATCCATAAAAATTGGCTTCCTCTTGCTAAGAGCCAAAGAGTACACCAGCAAGATTAAACCGGGCATAAAAAAAGGCGCCATCGGCGCCTTTTTAGCAACTTCAGCGTGCTTAGAACTGGTAAACCAGGCCCAGAGCAACGATGTCGTCGGTAGAGATACCGGCGTTACGAGTGAAGCTGTTGTCATCCAGCAGGTTGATTTTGTAGTCAACGTAGGTGGACATGTTTTTGTTGAAGTAGTAGGTCGCGCCGACATCAACATATTTCAGGATATCCTGATCGCCGTAACCGTTTTCCAGATCTTTACCTTTGGACTGCAGGTAAGCTACAGACGGACGCAGACCGAAGTCGAACTGATACTGGGCAACCACTTCGAAGTTCTGCGCTTTGTTCGCAAAGCCCAGGCTGCCCGCGCGAGTTGCGTTATAGGTCTGGGTGTACTGAGTCGCCAGGTAAATATTGTTGGCGTCATATTTCAGACCACCGGTATAGGTTTCAGCGTTGTCACCGCGGCCCAGTTCAGTTTCGGTGTTCTGATCGCTGGTACGTTTAGAGTGAGAGTATGCGAAACCAGCGCTAATGCCATCCCAGATGTCATAGGTTACAGCGGTACCGAAGCCGTCGCCGTTCTGTTTGTTCCAGTCACGACCGTTATTGGTCGCGCCTTCGCCGCTTACGCTGCCGTTTTTACCCTGGTATTGCAGGGCAAAGTTCAGGCCATCAACCAGACCGAAGAAATCAGAGTTACGGTAGGTTGCAAGGCCGTTAGCACGCTGCTGCATGAAGTTGTCGGAACCGTAGGTGTCACCACCGAATTCCGGCAGAACGTCGGTCCAGGAAGTCACGTCGTATACTACGCCGTAGTTACGACCGTAATCGATAGAACCCGCATCGCCGAATTTCAGACCGGCAAACGCCAGACGCGTCCATGACTGATCGCTTGAGCTTTCAGTGTTGTTCGCCTGAACGTTGTATTCCCACTGGCCGTAACCGGTCAGTTGGTCATTGATCTGAGTTTCGCCTTTGATGCCCAGACGCATGTAGGTCTGGTCGCCATCGTTGCTCTTATCATCAGAGAAATAGTGCAGACCGTCGATTTTACCGTACAGGTCTAATTTATTGCCGTCTTTGTTATAAACCTCAGCCGCATTTGCTGCGCCTGCTACCAGCAGAGCCGGTACCAGGAGGGACAGTACTTTAACTTTCATGTTATTAACCCTCTGTTTGTTATATGCCTTTATTATTCCACTGCTTACTGATTACCCTTCTAATCAGCCGGCCATTTCATTGTGCTGCAAAATGCAGAATAATCCAATAAGAATATGATACTAAAACTTCTAAGGTGTTTCAAAATACCCGCAAAATATTTCAATTTGTAAATGAAAGGGAACTTTTTTAGGCATAAAAAACGCAACAAAATAAGCACTAATAATCAAAAAATAAAAATAAACAAATAAAATCAACACATTAAAAAGAGACCAATCTATAGCACTGAATGGTAAAACAAAAACGTCATCCGGGACTAAAATTATCCACGCTATCATCATTAACTTTATTTATTACCGTCATTCAGTTCTGAATGCCTGTTTACCCCTATTTCAACCGGATGCCTCGCATTCGGTTTTTTTTTACCGTTCTTTACATCACTTTAATTACTCCATGCCTGCCAACAAAAAAAATAACGACTATTAATCAAACAGCTATGCTGTGAAGAATCATTATTCAGACAATTCTTTGTTATTTAGTGCTATTTTTACTGACAGAAAAAGTAAATATTTGTACAACCTCCAGGCGGCTGTACATTTTGCCACCCGGTAAGTTTAAGATAAATCTCAAGGCAAAAAAGTGTTTGTATGATATCCAGATGTATGGATTTTCGACGTTAACCTTTATACTGTTTGTGGCATCCGCTACGCTCCCGTTGCTCCTGGCGCAACCGCCCGTTCATAAACACTGATGAGTCGCACTCTCACAAGATGACCTCGAAAAAATTGTCCCTAATCCCTGGCAACATTACCCGCTTCTTCATTTTAATGGTCATCGTCCTGCTGGCGACGATGGGGATCATGATTCAGAGCGCCGTGAATACCTGGCTGAAAGATAAAAGCTACCAGATTGTCGATATCAGTGATGACCTGCACAAACGCATTGATACCTGGCGCTACGCCACCTGGCAAATTTACGACAATATTGCCGCCACCTCGACCTCTTCCGGCGCGACTCAGGATACAGACTTACAGGAAACGCGTTTAAAGCAGGATGTTTACTATCTGGAGAAACCACGGCGTAAAACCGAAGCGCTGATTTTTGGTTCTCATGACAGCTCTACGCTGGAAATGACGAAAAAAATCTCCAGTTACCTCGACATTTTGTGGGGTGCGGAAACAATTCCATGGTCGATGTACTATCTGAATGGGCTTGATAACAGCCTGATTCTGGTTTCGACGCTGCCGTTGAAGGATTTATCATCCAGCTATAAAGAGTCGACCATCAGCAGCGTGGTAGAGTCGCGTCGGGAAGAAATGCTGCTTCAGGCAAATACCCTGGATGAACGCGAAACATTCTCTTCGCTGCGCCACCTCGTCTGGCAAAATGGCTACTACTTTACTTTGCGCACCACCTTCAACCAACCGGGCCATCTGGCGACCGTTGTGGCTTTCGATCTGCCCATTAATGACCTGATCCCCCCCAGTATGTCGCTGGATAGTTTTCGTCTTGAACCGGATCCGTCAAAAAATATCGCCAGTACGCCGGATAAAGCAACAAGCGACATTGTCAGCATCAACTTTAATGGCCCACGGATTGAAATTATCACCACAATCAGTACCACCGGCATGCGTCTGATATGGAAAGTGCCCTTCGGCGAGCTGATTCTGGAATCCTTACAGAATATTTTACTGCCGCTCCTGCTGAACGTCGGTTTGCTGGCGCTGACGCTGTTCGGTTTTACCACCTTCCGCCACTACAGCAACCGGAACAGCATATCCGGTACGGCGGTCTCTTCGGCCGCCAACAGTGAACTACGCGTCCAACGCGCTATCCATGAAGAGATCGTCTCGCTATTGCCGCTGGGGCTGCTGGTTCACGATCAGGAGGCTAACCGTACCGTCATCAGCAATCCTATCGCCGATCATCTGCTGCCGCATCTGAACCTGCAAAACATCACCAATATGGCCGATCAGCACCAGGGGGTAATCCAGGCGACGGTGAATAATGAGCTATATGAGATCCGCCAGTTTCGTAGCCAAGTCGCGCCTCGTACGCAAATATTCATTATTCGCGATCAGGATCGTGAAGTGATGGTAAATAAGAAGCTCCGACAGGCTCAGCGTCTGTACGAGAAAAATCAGCATAGTCGAACCGCTTTTATGCAACATATTGGCGCCGCGCTGAAGCAACCGGCACAAACGCTGGCGGAAGAGGCGGCTGCGCTGGGCATTAGCGAGAGTCGTAAGCTGGCACAGCATGCGGATGAACTGGTACAGCTGGTAGATGAAATACAGTTGGCAAATCTGCTGGAAAGCGATAACTGGAAAAGCGTTCAGGGGCGATTCTCTGTTCAGCAACTCATTGATGAAGTCGTACCTGAAGTCCTGCCGCTCATCAAACGCAAAGGTCTGCAACTGCTGATTAATAACGCGCTTCCGGCGAATGAGCAACGCTACGGCGATCGTGACGCGCTGCGGCGCACGCTTTTACTGCTTATCCAGTATTCAGTTACCACCACGCCAATTGGCAAGATCACCCTTGAAGTGAGTCAGGATGAGTCAGCGGACGATCGCCTGACCTTCCGCATACTCGACACTGGCAACGGCGTTTCCGGTAACGAAATCGACAATATGCACTTCCCGTTCCTCAACGCTACGCAGTCCGATCTGTACGGCAAAGCCAACGCCCTCACCTTCTGGCTCTGCGATCAACTGATGCGCAAACTGGGCGGTCAGTTGCATATCAACGCGCGTGAATCGCTGGGTACCCGCTACTCCCTGCATCTGAAAATGGCGGTCAGTGAAGAAGAGAGCGATTCAGGCGAGCATCTGCTGGATGATGTTGTGGTATTGCTTGATATCACCGCCAATGAAGTGCGCCGGATCGTTACGCGGCAACTTGAAAGCTGGGGAGCGAGCTGCATTACGCCGGATGACAAACTAACGCGTCAACAATATGATCTCTTTTTAACGGATAATCCGTCTAATCTTACTGCTTCAGGCTTGCTTTTAAGCGATGATGAGGCCGGAATACGCAAAATTGGCCCAGGCCAGCTTCGCGTTAACTTTAATATCAGCACCGCGATGCAGGAAGCGATCCTGCAGCTGATTGAGCAGCAGTTGGCTGATGAAGACGCTCCCGCCAGCGAGAGTAACGTGCAACTCCATGCCAGCGGCTATTACGCCCTGTTTGCCGACACGGTACCAGATGATGTTAAGAGGCTGTATAATGAACTAACAACGAGCGATTTCGCCGCACTGGCACAAACCGCTCATCGCCTGAAAGGGGCGTTTGCTATGCTAAATCTGATACCCGGCAAACAGTTATGTGAAACGCTTGAACATCTGATTCGTGAAAAAGATGCGCAAGGAATAGAAAAATATGTCAGCGACATTGACGTCTACGTCAAGAGCTTGCTGTAGCAAGGTAGCCTAATACATGAACAATATGAACGTAATTATTGCCGATGACCATCCGATCGTACTGTTCGGTATTCGTAAGTCACTTGAGCAAATTGAGTGGGTAAACGTTGTCGGCGAGTTTGAAGACTCCACCGCATTAATCAATAATCTGCCAAAACTGGATGCACACGTTCTGATCACTGATTTATCCATGCCTGGCGATAAATACGGCGATGGCATTACGCTTATCAAGTATATCAAGCGCCATTTCCCGGATCTGTCGATCATTGTGCTGACGATGAATAACAATCCGGCGATCCTGAGCGCCGTGCTGGATCTGGATATTGAAGGGATCGTCCTGAAACAGGGGGCCCCGACCGATCTGCCGAAAGCGCTGGCGGCGCTGCAAAAAGGCAAAAAATTCACCCCGGAGAGTGTGTCGCGCCTGCTGGAGAAAATCAGCGCCGGCGGCTATGGTGACAAACGGCTGTCGCCAAAAGAGAGTGAAGTATTGCGCCTGTTCGCTGAAGGTTTCCTGGTCACCGAGATTGCCAAAAAGCTTAACCGCAGTATCAAAACCATCAGTAGCCAGAAGAAATCGGCGATGATGAAGCTCGGCGTGGAAAACGATATCGCCCTGCTGAACTATCTCTCTTCCGTTTCGCTGAGTTCAACGGACAAAGACTAACCCCTCTGCTCCCGGTCGGGCGGCGATAAACGCCGCGACCGGGAAAATCTTTTACTCTCTTCCCTGACGCACCCGCGCGGCATAAATCGCCAGGGTCTGCCTGATAATATCCAGAGTGACCGGCTTCGACAGACAACTGTCCATACCCGACTCCAGGCAGCGCTGTTTCTCTTCCGCCAGCGCATTGGCGGTCACCCCGATGACCGGCAGCGTCAGTCCCAACTGGCGAATGCGTTGGGTCAGGCGATAACCGTCCATATTCGGCATGTTGACGTCACTAAGCACAATATCAATATGCTGTTTACTTAATACATTCAGGGCATCAATGCCATCGTTTGCGGTGACGCAGCGATAACCCAACGATCCCAGTTGGTCGGCCAGCAGACGCCGGTTAATCGGGTGGTCATCCACCACCAGAATCATCATGTCATCATTATTGCTGTCCGTTTGCGTCTCCGGAATGGATAACGCAGGCTCGCTGCCTGCACTGGTGACCGCAATGTGGAAAATGCGCCCCAATAGCGACAACAACTCATGCGGTGTGGCGACACTGTGCAGCCACTCGCCGGGGGCTCGCTCCTGCGGAATACCAATATGGCGACGACAGAAGATAACGGCAGCCAGGCCAGCCCAGGGCAAAGAGATCTCACTGTCGGTCAACAGGATGTCTTCAGCTCCCGGTTCTTGCCCGGTAAAGCGACGGAACGGAATCGCGTGATATGTCAGCAGCGACTCGATAAACAGCGCCAAAGAAGTATTATCTATCGCCAGCCAGCAGCATTTTTCAGACAAGCCGTCGCTAAGCAGCGGCAGGCTATTTTGTACGCCATAGAGTGGAATACGGATGGTAAACCGGCTGCCCATTCCGGGTTCAGTTTCGACGGCAATATCGCCATCCATCATGTTAATAAGTTTTTCACAAATGGCCAGGCCAAGCCCGGTTCCCTGGAAGTTGTGCTGGACCCCGGAACCGACCTGGAAGAACGGGTCGAACAGACGCACCACCTCTTTCGCCGGGATCCCTTCTCCGGTATCGCGAACGCTAATTTGCAGATAGTCGCCCGCCCGCTTTACATGCAGAATGATGCAGCCGGTATCGGTAAACTTAATCGCATTACTCAGCAGGTTTGAAATCACCTGCTGCAGGCGCATCGGATCGCCGGACATCAGTTGCGGCACATCGGGCTCAATAAAGCAGTACAGTCCTAGCTGTTTACGCACCACCAGCGGCAGGTAGTTGGCGGAAATATGGTTCATCACTTCCCGCGGCGAAAACGCCCGCGGCTCAATTTTGAGCTGCTCGGATTCAATTTTTGAGAAATCGAGAATATCGCTGATAATTTTCAGCAGCAGGCTGGAAGAGTTATTCATCGCCGTTACCAGTCGGCCAACCCCTTTCGGCAGTTCCTTGGTCTGCAGTAAATCCAGGTTGCCGATAATCCCGTACAACGGGGTACGCAGTTCGTGACTGACCGTCGCAAGGAACATGGATTTCGACTGACTGGCCTGCTCCGCAGCCTGCGCCATCTCCTGCAGCGATTCCTCCATTTTGACGCGCGCCGACACATCCACCAGCACGCAAATCGCCACATTCTCGTTACGGTAGCGTGAGTGAACAAAGCTGATTTGCAGATTGGTATTATTGCTGGTCAGCACATCGACAAAATTCACCTGCTGGCCGCAGATAATTTGCGTTAATCGCTGCCTGTCCTCATGCGTCAGCATATTGAGATAGTTATGCGCCAGCTCGTTACTCAGGATATTGGTGCCATCGAGCGTACGCAAAATACAGATCCCTACCGGCGCCGAGGCGACGATTTTTCGGTTGAACTGCTCGTGCTCTTCCAGCCGCTGAGCGTCATTTTCCGCCGGAATAAAGATCCGCCGTTCATACATCCGGGCGAGAGCAAAAAGGATCACGCCGGTCAGCAGGTTAAGCACGACGGCGTTAAGTACCAGCATCCGGATACGTTCCAGAACCTGATCCACCGATACCGAATAAACAATGCTCAACGAAGAGGGCGGCAGGCTCTTTTTCATCGCCAGCTCGCGAAAACCGGAAGTATAGCCAAACCACAGTCGCTCCTGCATCCACTTGGCATCCGGTTTTATATTGCTATCCGACCCGGCAAGCGAAATGAGCGACTGACCGTTATCGTCGAGAATCGTCACATTCATTGGCAGACTGCCGGGGATAAAGAAACTTTCCATCCGGATCGTTTGCTCTACGCCAAGCATCGCCTGCAGGCGGTTAGCCACATAAATCGGCGTCAGGGCGTAAAAATACCCGACGCCAGGACGCACGCCCTGGCTTATCCAGAACAGATTGTTACCGCGCTCGTTTTGCGGCGCATCACGATACTGCTCAATGCGCTGGTGCAAAACTTTTAACGTCTGGTCTCGCTCCAGCGGAATTTCGCGCAGGCCGAAGTTGGCCATACAGAGATTGTCGCTCCCAATCAAAAAAATACGATTGAGGTCATAAGCTGTCGAAAAATTGTCACGCCAGTAACGCATAAACCATGCCAGCGACTGTAGCGAATTACGCCAGGTGGAGCTCATTAGCGTGCAATCGGAATCAGGATAGAGCGGTTCAAAATTAGGGATCGCAATATCACCGCGCTGAACCAGCGTGTCGCCGTCTTCACTCCCATCCGTCAGGCGGTTGCCAGCGACATATTTCAGCTCTTTAATCACGTCGGCGGTACGCTGAATATAGCGCTGCGCCTGATCGGCATTGAGGTTAAATTCCTGGCGAATTTTCGATTCCCGATCGTGCAGAGCATTGACGATGTAAAACACCGAGATAAAAGCGATTAACATCCACAGCAATACCGCCAGCGCTCTGAACAGGTAGCGTGAAACTTTCAGGGTTGTACGAAAGGAAGCAAGGTATTTCAATGTCGCAATGCTCGGCCGTCAGGGGCTCAACAGAATGGCGTTAAGGTAACGATAAAACAACGGCCCCGCAACGGGAAAACAAAAAGGGTCGGGATAACCCCGACCCTTTCAGAACAATTACCGTAGAGAATTACTCTTCATCTTCGGCAATATCATCATCACTTTCCGCTTCTGGCGCAATATCATCATCGCCTTCCGCCACGCTGCCGTCGATAGCATCCAGCTCCTCGTCATCAACCGGCTCAGCCACGCGCTGCAGGCCGACCACGTTTTCATCTTCCGCAGTACGGATGAGAATCACGCCCTGCGTGTTACGCCCCACAATGCTCACTTCAGAAACGCGGGTACGCACCAGCGTGCCTGCATCGGTGATCATCATGATCTGGTCGGCATCATCCACCTGTACCGCGCCAACCACAGAGCCGTTACGCTCGGTAACTTTAATGGAAATAACGCCCTGCGTACCACGAGACTTGGTTGGATATTCGCCTTCCGCCGTACGTTTACCGTAGCCATTCTGCGTCACGGTCAGGATAGCCCCTTCGCCGCGCGGAATAATCAGAGAGACAACCTTGTCTTCGCCCGCCAGCTTAATACCGCGCACGCCGGTCGCGGTACGCCCCATCGCACGGACGGCATCTTCTTTAAAGCGCACCACTTTACCGGCGGCAGAGAACAGCATGACTTCGTCAGAACCGGAGGTCAGATCCACGCCGATCAGCTCGTCGCCTTCGTTGAGGTTCACCGCGATGATACCGGCGGAACGCGGACGGCTGAACTCGGTCAGCGCCGTTTTCTTCACCGTACCGCTGGCGGTGGCCATAAAGACGTTAACGCCCTCTTCGTACTCGCGTACCGGCAGAATAGCGGTAATACGCTCGTCGGCTTCCAGCGGCAGCAGGTTGACGATCGGACGACCGCGCGCGCCACGGCTCGCTTCCGGCAGCTGATAAACCTTCATCCAGTACAGACGGCCACGGCTGGAGAAGCAAAGGATCGTGTCGTGGGTGTTAGCCACCAGCAGACGGTCGATAAAGTCTTCTTCTTTAATACGCGCCGCAGATTTGCCTTTCCCGCCACGACGCTGCGCTTCGTAATCGGTTAACGGCTGATACTTCACGTAGCCCTGATGGGACAAGGTCACAACAACATCTTCCTGGTTGATCAGATCTTCGATGTTGATATCAGCGCTATTGGCGGTGATTTCCGTACGGCGCTGGTCGCCGAACTGATCGCGCACCAGCTCCAGCTCTTCACGAATCACTTCCATCAGACGCTCGGCGCTGCCCAGAATGTGCAGCAGTTCCGCGATCTGTTCCAGCAACTCTTTGTACTCGTCGAGCAGTTTTTCATGCTCAAGACCCGTCAGTTTCTGCAGACGCAGATCCAGAATCGCCTGCGCCTGTTGTTCAGTCAGGTAATACTGACCATCGCGCACGCCAAATTCCGGTTCCAGCCATTCCGGACGCGCGGCATCATCACCGGCGCGTTCCAGCATCGCCGCAACGTTGCCCAGATCCCACGGACGGGCGATTAACCCCGCTTTTGCTTCTGCCGGCGTCGGCGCACGACGGATCAGCTCGATGATCGGATCGATGTTCGCCAGCGCAACCGCCAGCGCTTCAAGGATATGCGCACGATCGCGGGCTTTACGCAGCTCGAAAATGGTACGACGCGTCACCACTTCGCGGCGGTGGCGCACAAACGCGGCAATAATTTCTTTCAGGTTCATGATCTTCGGCTGTCCATGGTGCAAAGCAACCATGTTGATACCGAAGGAGACCTGCAGTTGAGTCTGTGAATAAAGGTTGTTAAGCACGACCTCACCCACCGCGTCACGCTTAACTTCAATCACGATGCGCATGCCGTCTTTATCGGACTCGTCGCGCAGCGCACTGATACCTTCAACGCGTTTATCTTTCACCAGCTCGGCGATTTTCTCGATCAGACGCGCTTTGTTCACCTGATACGGAATTTCATGCACGATGATGGTTTCGCGGCCGGTTTTGGCATCAGCTTCCACTTCCGCGCGTGCGCGAATGTACACTTTCCCGCGACCGGTGCGATAGGCTTCTTCAATACCGCGGCGACCGTTGATGATCGCGGCGGTCGGAAAGTCCGGGCCCGGAATGTGTTCCATCAGCCCTTCAATGCTGATGTCTTCGTTTTCGACGTACGCCAGACAGCCGTTGATCACTTCGGTCAGGTTGTGCGGCGGAATATTGGTTGCCATACCGACTGCGATACCGGACGAACCGTTGACTAACAGGTTCGGGATTTTGGTCGGCATGACGTCAGGGATCTTCTCCGTGCCGTCATAGTTATCGACGAAATCCACCGTCTCTTTTTCCAGGTCGGCCATCAGTTCATGGGCGATCTTCGCCAGACGGATTTCTGTGTAACGCATCGCCGCGGCGGAGTCGCCATCGACAGAACCAAAGTTACCCTGACCATCTACCAGCATATAACGCAAGGAGAATGGCTGTGCCATACGTACAATGGTGTCATAAACGGCGGTATCACCATGAGGGTGGTATTTACCTATGACGTCACCAACAACACGGGCAGATTTTTTATAGGCTTTGTTCCAGTCATTGCCCAATACGTTCATGGCGTATAGTACGCGACGGTGAACCGGCTTCAGGCCATCTCGGACGTCCGGCAGCGCACGGCCAACAATGACCGACATCGCATAATCCAGATACGAGCTTTTCAGCTCTTCCTCGATGTTGACCGGTGTAATTTCTCTCGCAAGGTCGCTCATCTAACCGCTATCCCTCTACTGTATCCCGGATTCAAAGGTCGCAAATTATAACACAGCCGCAGTAATACGGGTAAATCTATACCCAATGAATTTCTCGCCGCATCAGGACGGCGAATTCGTCGCGAATGAATGTCTCCAGCCAGGAGTAGCGAAGGCTGGCAAAGCTGGCGACGGCATATACGGTTTATTCACGGCGGTCTGCTGATATACTCCCAGACCTGAATCGAAGAAGGAGTAAAAGCGCTCATGAATGCCGAAAAATCGTCGGTAGCCCACAACGTTGATCATAATGAAATCGCTAAATTTGAAGCCGTCGCATCACGCTGGTGGGATTTAGAGGGCGAGTTCAAACCATTGCATCGCATCAACCCTCTGCGTCTCAGCTACATCGCGGAGCGCTCCGGCGGTCTGTTCGGCAAAAAAGTGCTCGATGTCGGCTGCGGCGGCGGTATTCTTGCGGAAAGCATGGCGCGCGAAGGCGCAACGGTGACCGGTCTCGATATGGGTTTTGAACCCTTACAGGTGGCGAAACTGCATGCACTGGAGAGCGGTATACAGGTCGAATATATTCAGCAAACGGTCGAAGAGCACGCGGGAAAACACGCTCAGCAGTACGACGTGGTCACCTGCATGGAGATGCTGGAACACGTCCCGAACCCACAGTCGGTCGTGCACGCCTGCGCGCAGTTGGTCAAACCCGGCGGCCACGTTTTCTTCTCGACCATTAACCGTAACGGTAAAGCATGGCTGATGGCGGTGGTGGGCGCCGAGTACATTATGAAGATGGTGCCCAAGGGGACCCATGATGTGAAGAAATTCATTAAACCTGCGGAGCTGATTGGTTGGGTAGATCAGACTATTCTGAAAGAACAGCATATTACCGGCCTGCATTACAATTTATTGACCAATACCTTCAAGCTGGCGCCAGGTGTTGATGTTAATTATATGTTGCATACAACGACGAAAAACACATAACGTCAGCAGTTTTTCCTATGATGATTGCGCGGCATCAAGCCGCGTGATTTCTTCTTCCGATGAAGAAATCGGCACCCGATCAAATTTTCATTTTTTTTTCTGATTTATTGACATCTTCTCCAGGCCTTATGTGGCGTGGATTTCGCGATTATTCCCCTTACGCAACCTCAATTTAACGTCAAAATCAACTCTTGTACTCAAAAGAATCCTTACTAGAATACTCACCATATAGCGTTTCTTTTATCAATAACCCCCTACATATAGTATTTATCCACAGAGTTAGTCACAACGAGTCTCTGTGGATAAGTGGGGGATATCTTCTTTCACGGACAGGTATAATCCACATGAATCAGAGTCTGCTGGTGACAAAGCGCGACGGTCGCACCGAGCGCATCAATCTCGACAAAATCCATCGCGTACTGGATTGGGCGGCAGAAGGGCTGAATAACGTATCCATCTCCCAGGTAGAACTGCGCTCCCATATTCAGTTCTATGACGGCATCAAAACGGCCGATATTCACGAAACCATCATCAAAGCCGCCGCGGACCTTATTTCCCGCGATGCGCCGGATTACCAGTATCTCGCTGCGCGCCTGGCGATTTTCCATCTGCGTAAAAAAGCCTACGGTCAGTTTGAGCCGCCAGCGCTGTTCGATCACGTCACAAAGATGGTGAAAAACGGCAAATACGATACCCATCTGCTGGAAGACTACACGGAAGAAGAGTTCAGGCAGATGGATTCGTTCATCCAGCACGACCGCGATATGACCTTCTCCTACGCGGCCGTTAAGCAACTGGAAGGCAAATATCTGGTACAGAACCGGGTCACCGGTGAGATCTATGAAAGCGCGCAGTTCCTGTACATTCTGGTTGCCGCCTGCCTGTTCTCCAACTATCCGCGTGAAACGCGTCTGGATTACATCAAGCGCTTCTATGACGCGGTATCCACGTTTAAAATCTCGCTGCCGACGCCGATTATGTCCGGCGTGCGCACCCCGACCCGTCAGTTCAGCTCCTGCGTGCTGATCGAGTGCGGCGACAGTCTGGACTCCATTAACGCCACTTCCAGCGCCATTGTTAAATACGTCTCGCAACGCGCCGGTATCGGCATCAACGCTGGCCGCATCCGCGCGCTGGGCAGCCCGATCCGCGGCGGCGAAGCCTTCCACACCGGCTGTATCCCGTTCTATAAGCACTTCCAGACGGCGGTGAAATCCTGCTCCCAGGGCGGTGTGCGCGGCGGCGCGGCAACCCTCTTCTACCCACTGTGGCATCTGGAAGTGGAAAGTCTGCTGGTACTGAAAAATAACCGTGGTACCGACGCCAACCGCGTTCGTCACATGGACTACGGCGTACAGATTAACAAGCTGATGTATACCCGCCTGCTGAAAGGGGGAGACATTACCCTGTTCAGCCCGTCCGACGTTCCGGGTCTGTATGATGCGTTCTTCGCCGACCAGGATGAGTTTGAACGCCTGTACACCAAGTACGAGCAGGACGACAGCATTCGTAAGCAGCGTATTAAAGCAGTTGAACTGTTCTCGCTGATGATGCAGGAACGCGCCTCCACCGGCCGTATCTACATCCAGAACGTTGACCACTGCAACACCCACAGCCCGTTTGACCCGGCTGTCGCCCCGGTCCGTCAGTCCAACCTGTGTCTGGAAGTCGCCCTGCCGACCAGGCCGCTGGAAGATGTTAACGATGAAAACGGCGAAATCGCGCTGTGCACCCTGTCCGCCTTCAACCTCGGCGTGATTGATAGCCTGGATGAACTGGAAGATCTGGCGGTACTGGCGGTTCGCGCGCTGGACGCCCTGCTGGATTACCAGGACTACCCGATTCCGGCGGCTAAGCGCGGCGCAATGGGCCGTCGTACTCTGGGGATTGGCGTCATTAACTTTGCCTACTATCTGGCGAAGCACGGCAAACGCTACTCAGACGGCAGCGCCAACAACCTGACGCACAAAACGTTCGAAGCGATTCAATATTATCTGCTGAAAGCTTCTAACGAACTGGCTATCGAGCAAGGGGCCTGCCCGTGGTTTAACGAAACCACCTATGCGCAGGGTATTCTGCCGATCGATACCTACAAAAAAGACCTCGATGCGATCGTCAGCGAATCCCTGCATTACGACTGGGAATCCCTGCGCGAATCGATCAAAACGCACGGTCTGCGTAACTCCACGCTCTCAGCGCTGATGCCGTCCGAGACCTCTTCGCAGATCTCCAACGCCACCAACGGGATCGAACCGCCACGCGGCCACGTCAGCATTAAAGCGTCGAAAGACGGTATTCTGCGCCAGGTGGTGCCGGACTACGAAAAACTGCAGAACGGTTATGAACTGCTGTGGGAGATGCCGAACAACGACGGTTACTTGCAACTGGTGGGCATTATGCAGAAGTTTATCGACCAGTCGATTTCAGCCAATACCAACTACGATCCGACGCGTTTCCCGTCAGGAAAAGTGCCGATGCAGCAGTTGCTGAAAGACTTGCTCAATGCCTATAAATTCGGCGTAAAAACACTGTACTATCACAACACCCGCGATGGCGCGGAAGATGCCCAGGATGACCTGGCGCCGTCCATCCAGGACGATGGCTGCGAAAGCGGCGCATGTAAGATCTAAGTTATTTTGCCGGGTGGCGCGACGCTTACCCGGCCTACGGTTTTGTAGGCCCGGCAAACGAACTACCGCCGGGCGATACAATTTCAACAGGACTCACATTTAATGGCATATACCACTTTTTCGCAGACCAAAAACGATCAGTTGCTTGAGCCGATGTTTTTTGGTCAGCCGGTGAACGTCGCCCGCTACGATCAGCAAAAATATGACATCTTTGAAAAGCTGATTGAAAAGCAACTTTCTTTCTTCTGGCGTCCGGAAGAAGTTGACGTTTCCCGCGACCGTATCGACTATCAGGCGTTGCCGGAGCACGAAAAGCACATTTTTATCAGCAACCTCAAGTATCAGACGCTGCTGGATTCCATTCAGGGGCGTAGTCCGAACGTCGCCCTGCTGCCGCTGATCTCGATCCCGGAGCTGGAAACCTGGGTTGAAACCTGGGCATTCTCCGAGACTATCCACTCGCGCTCCTACACCCATATCATCCGTAACATCGTTAACGATCCGGCGGTGGTGTTTGACGATATTGTCACCAATGAGCAGATTCAGAAACGCGCGGAAGGGATCTCCAGCTACTACGACGAATTGATCGAGCTGACCAGCTACTGGCATCTGCTGGGCGAGGGTACGCACAGCGTTAATGGCAAAACCATTACCGTTAACCTGCGCGAGCTGAAAAAGAAACTCTACCTGTGCCTGATGAGCGTTAACGCGCTGGAAGCTATCCGCTTTTACGTCAGCTTCGCCTGTTCATTCGCCTTCGCCGAGCGCAAGCTGATGGAAGGTAACGCCAAGATTATTCGTCTGATCGCCCGTGATGAAGCGCTGCACCTGACCGGCACGCAGCATATGCTGAACCTGCTGCGTTCCGGCGCCGATGACCCGGAAATGGCGGAAATCGCCGAAGAGTGCAAGCAGGAGTGCTATGACCTGTTCGTGCTGGCGGCTCAGCAGGAAAAAGAGTGGGCGGATTATCTGTTCCGTGACGGTTCAATGATTGGCCTGAACAAAGATATTCTGTGCCAGTACGTCGAATACATCACCAACATCCGCATGCAGGCGGTTGGTCTCGATCTGCCGTTCCAGACCCGCTCCAACCCGATCCCGTGGATCAACACCTGGCTGGTGTCCGATAACGTGCAGGTTGCGCCGCAGGAAGTGGAAGTCAGTTCTTATCTGGTCGGGCAGATCGATTCCGAAGTAGATGCTGACGACCTGAGCAACTTCCAGCTCTGATGAGTCGTATTTTTCTGAAGATTTCTGACACGCATCTTGAGTGTCAGGATGAACACCCTTCTCTGCTGGCCGCGCTGGAATCGCATAATATCAACGTGGAATACCAGTGCCGCGAAGGCTACTGCGGCTCCTGCCGCTGTCGTCTGCTCTCAGGCCAGGTAGACTGGCTGACGGAGCCGCTGGCATTTATCAGTGAAGGGGAAATTTTGCCCTGCTGTTGCAGGGCAAAAGGGGATATTGAGATCGAGATGTGATTTTGTCGGGTAGCGCGCAGCGCTCCCGACCAACAAAACCGCAGTTCACAGGCCAGGTAAGGCAAAGCCGCCATCCGGCTTTTTAGTGTTTCTCCTGCAAAAACGCCACCGCTTTATCCGGGAAATCGGTGAACAATCCTTCCACGCCCGCCTTGTTATACAGGATGTCATAAAGCTGATTAACATCCGTGGCGTAGTCAGGAAGGCGATCGGCGCGAACGGTGTAAGGATGCACCACCATCTTGTTCTGCTGCGCCTCTTTCACCATGCCGGTCAACGTGATATGCCCCACCGTCGATTTTTCATCAATCAGCATATGGTAGTCCGGGCCGATCCCGTCGGCATAGCTGGCGATCTGTTTCATCGCGCCGGGCCTGAACATCCAGTCGTAGTTATAGTTAACCCAACTGCCGTCCGGCTGTTTTTGCTGAGTTTCATTCCAGTCGGTGTACGCAATCAACTGCACCAGATTGAGATCCATCCCCCTCTTCGGTTCCAGCTCATTCTTAATGCGCTTCAACTCCGCTGCATCGAAACACTGCAAATAGACGTTATCTTTTTTACCGGTATAACCATACTTTTTCAGCACATCCAGCGTCTTAGCCGCAATATCCTTCCCTTCCTGATGATGGAACCACGGCGCTTTGATTTCCGGATAGATACCGATATTTTTCCCGGTCGAATGATTCAGCCCCTGAACAAGTTCTATCTCTTCCTCAAAGGTATGCACGCGGAAATCTGATTTCCCCATCGGGAAACGGCCAGGGTAAGTCTGTACTTTCTTGCCGTTCTCAATATCAAAACCTTCGGTAAACTTCAGGGATTTAATTTCATCCAGCGTGAAATCAATGGCGTAGTAACGCCCGTCCTGGCGAGCGCGATTCGGGAAACGTTCGGCAACATCAGTGACCCGGTCAAGGTAGTGGTCATGCAGGACGACCAGATGGTCGTCCTTCGTCATCACCAGATCCTGCTCAAGATAATCGGCGCCCTGCGCGTAGGCCATCGCTTTCGCCGGTAGAGTATGTTCCGGCAGGTAACCGCTGGCGCCGCGATGGGCGATAACGATTTTATCCCCCGCCGCCGCGCTGACGCTCAACGTCGCTCCCGCCAGTAGAATTGCGCCCATGAACGTCGATAAGGATGTTTTCATACGCATTCCTTAAGTTAAGCCTTTTTCAACTGCGCGTGGTGACGCTTTTCACCAACCATCGCCACTGCCAGCAGCAGGACAGCCAGCACGCTACCGCCAATCATCACCATAAAGCCGCCATCCCAGCCAAAGAAGTCAACGGTATAGCCAACAATGGCGCTCGCCGCCACGGAGCCGCCGAGATAGCCGAACAACCCGGTAAAGCCCGCAGCCGTACCCGCCGCCTTTTTCGGCGCCAGCTCCAGGGCATGCAGGCCAATCAGCATCACCGGGCCGTAAATCAGGAAACCGATAACAATCATACAGGCCATATCCACGCCAGGATTACCCGGCGGGTTCAGCCAGTAAACCACGGTGGCAATGGTCACCAGCGTCATAAAGAAGACGCCGGTCGCGCCACGGTTGCCCTTAAACACCCTATCGGACATCCATCCGCAAATCAGGGTGCCAGGGATCCCGGCATATTCGTATAAGAAATAAGCCCAGGAGGATTTATCCAGCGCGAAGTGCTTCACCTCTTTCAGGTAAGTCGGCGACCAGTCGAGAACGCCGTAGCGCAGCAGATAAACGAACACATTCGCCACCGCGATATACCACAGCAGCTTATTCGGCAGGACGTACTGCATGAAAATCTGTTTTGCGGTCAGTTCTTCTTCATTCTTTTCGCTGTAATCATCCGGGTAGTCGTTTTTATACTCTTCAATCGGCGGCAAACCGCAAGACTGCGGCGTATCGCGCATCATGGCGAAGGCGAAAATCGCCAGCAAAATAGCGCCGAAAGCAGGCATATACAACGCCGCATGCCAGTCGTTAAACCAGGCCATCCCCAGCAGGAACAGCAACGGCGGGATCCCGCCGCCGACGTTATGCGCGCAGTTCCACACCGACACGATCCCGCCGCGTTCCTTCTGCGACCACCAGTGCACCATCGTGCGTCCGCAGGGCGGCCACCCCATTCCCTGGAACCACCCGCACAAAAACAACAGGACAAACATCACCATAATGCTGGAGGTCGCCCAGGGCACAAAACCCATGACCAGCATCACCAGCGCGGCCAGGATCAAACCAGCGGGTAAGAAAATGCGCGGATTCGAACGATCGGAAACGGACCCCATGATGAATTTCGAAAATCCGTAGGCAATAGAGATGCCGGAGAGCGCAAAACCGAGATCGCCACGGGAAAACCCCTGCTCGATCAGATAAGGCATTGCCAGGGCAAAGTTCTTACGTACCAGATAGTAAGCGGCATAGCCGAAAAATATACCAATAAAGATCTGCCAACGTAATCGACGATATACCGGGTCGATTTCCGCCTCTGGCAAACGCGCTTTATGCGCAGCAGGTTTAAAAATACTTAACATTGCAGCCTCCGTGACCAGTACGGTTCTCTTTATGTTGATGCAAAAAAGCCAGTTTATTCACCAGGTTCCGTTGAGACTGCGATAGTAGGCAAAGCGCTGTGTCGATACTGTGAAACATTGCACATATTGTTACAGAAATATGACAAAATTTTCCATTGTGAGCACAAAATCACAAATTCAGTTCGAATTTTGCTCGAATATGCTCGAAATCAAACAATCCACACGTTCAGTATGGCTAAATGATGTAAAGCGAAAGTAGAGGGATGTGAAAATGGCCGACACCCAGGAATGCGATGTCATTATCATCGGCGGCGGCGCAACCGGCGCGGGGATCGCGCGGGACTGTTCGCTGCGAGGGCTACGTGTGGCGCTGATTGAGCGACATGACATCGCCACCGGCGCAACCGGACGTAACCATGGATTATTGCACAGCGGCGCGCGCTACGCGGTCACCGATAGCGAATCGGCGCGAGAGTGCATTAGCGAAAACCGGATCTTACGCCGCATCGCCCGTCACTGTATTGAGCCAACCAGCGGGTTGTTTATCACGCTACCCGAAGACGATCTGGCCTATCAGCAAACCTTTATCACCGCCTGCCGACAGGCGGATATTGATGCTAATCCCCTGACGCCCGCCGAAGCGCTGCGCATTGAACCTGCCGTCAATCCCACGTTAATCGGCGCCGTTCAGGTTCCCGACGGCACCGTAGATCCCTTCCGTCTTACCGCCGCCAATATGCTGGATGCCCGCGAGCATGGCACGCTGGTGCTCACCGGCTGTGAAGTCACCGGTTTACTTCGCGAGAGCGATCGCGTCTGCGGCGTCCACTTTTATGACCACCAACATCATGCAGCGCGTACGCTACGCGCCAGCGTGGTGGTCAACGCCGCCGGTATCTGGGGGCAGCACATCGCCGAGTATGCCGACCTGCGCGTCGCCATGTTCCCGGCCAAGGGGTCTCTGTTAATCCTCGATCACCGTATTAACCAACAGGTCATTAACCGCTGCCGCAAACCCGCCGACGCCGATATTCTGGTGCCCGGCGATACCATCTCGCTAATCGGCACCACCTCAATGCATATCGCCTATGATGAAATAGACGATAACCGGGTCACCGCCGCCGAAGTCGATATCCTGCTGCGCGAAGGTGAAAAGCTGGCCCCGGTACTGGGCCGCACCCGCGTGCTGCGCGCTTACTCCGGCGTGCGCCCGCTGGTCGCCAGCGATGACGATCCGAGCGGGCGCAACGTCAGTCGCGGCATCGTCCTGCTCGATCACGCCCAACGCGACGGCCTGAACGGCTTTATCACCATCACCGGCGGCAAGCTGATGACCTATCGCCTGATGGCGGAATGGGCCACGGATGCGGTGTGCCGCAAACTGGGCAACACCACGCCCTGCACCACTGCCGATACGCCGCTGCCCGGTTCGCAGGAATCGGCAGAAACCACCCTGCGCAAAATTATCTCTTTACCTGCGCCGCTGCGCGGGTCGGCCATCTACCGCCACGGCGATCGCACCCCTGCCTGGCTTGGCGATAGCCGCCAGCACCGAAGTCTGGTCTGCGAATGCGAAGCCGTCACCGCCGGCGAAGTTCAGTACGCAGTGGAAAATCTGGCGGTGAAAAATCTGCTCGATTTGCGCCGCCGCACCCGCGTCGGCATGGGGACCTGCCAGGGCGAACTGTGCGCCTGTCGCGCCGCCGGACTGCTACAGCGCTTCAACGTCGCCACCTCTGCGCAATCCCTCACGCAGTTGTCTGAATTTCTTAACGAACGCTGGAAAGGCGTGCAACCGGTCGCCTGGGGCGATGCGCTGCGCGAAAGCGAGTTTACCCGTTGGGTTTATCTCGGCCTGTGCGGGCTACAGAAGGAGCATCAGGATGAAGTTTGATTGCGTGATTATCGGCGGCGGACTGGCCGGGTTACTATGCGGGCTGGCGCTAAACCAGCGCGGCCTGCGCAGCGTGATTGTCAGTCGCGGTCAAAGCGCTCTGCACTTCTCTTCCGCCTCGCTGGATCTGCTCTCGGCGCTGCCGAACGGTGAAAGCGTCACCGATATCGCTCACGGCATAAACCAGCTAACCCACCAGCTTCCGCAACACCCTTATGCCAGACTTGGCGTCGAGCGGGTTATGATGTACGCCCGCCAGACCCAGCAACTGCTTGCCGCCAGCGGCATCGTCATGCAGGGAGACGCCAGCCAGTCGCATCTGCGCGTCACGCCGTTAGGAACGTTACGCGCGGCCTGGCTTTCACCGCAGGAAATCGCTACCGCGCCGCTGCCCGCCCGCCAGGTCTGTCTGGTCGGTATCAGCGGATTTGCCGATTTCCAGCCGCATCTGGCCGCGGCCTCACTGAATCAGCGCGGCGTCAGCGCGACGGCGAAAGAGATCGATTTACCTCTGCTTGATGTCCTGCGCGATAATCCCTCCGAATTCCGCGCCGCGAATATCGCCCGCCTGCTGGACGACGACGCCCATTGGCCGACGCTGCTGGCCGCGCTCCGTCCGCTCGCGCAGCAACACAATTTGTTAATCATGCCAGCCTGTTTCGGTCTCGCCGATGATCGCCTCTATCACTGGCTGCAACAACGCTTGCCCTGCCCGCTTCGCCTGCTGCCGACTCTGCCGCCATCGGTGCCGGGGATGCGCCTGCACGCTCAGCTACAGCGCCAGTTTATTCGTCGCGGCGGAACCTGGCTTAATGGGGATGAAGCGATCAACATCAGTCATCATAATGGTGTCGTTGACGCAGTCTGGACGCGCAACCACGGCGATATCCCGCTGCGTCCGCGTTTTGCCGTGCTGGCCAGCGGCAGCTTTTTCAGTAATGGACTGGTCGCCGAACGTGACGCTGTGCGGGAGCCGATTCTTGGTCTCGACCTGCAACAGACGTTACCGCGCGAAGGCTGGTATCAGCAGGACTTTTTTGCTTCGCAGCCCTGGCAACGTTTCGGCCTGAAAACCGATGCGAATCTACGCCCGCAGCGTCAGGGGCAGCCACTGGAAAATTTGTTCGCCATTGGTTCCCTGCTCGGAGGTTTTGATGCCATTGCCCTGGGATGCGGCGGCGGCATCTGCGCGGTGACGGCGCTGCATGCCGCAAAGCAAATTAGCGAGCTTGCCGGAGAAGAATCATGAACGACACCCGTTTTGAGCAATGCATTAAATGTACCGTTTGCACTACCGCCTGCCCTGTCAGCCGCGTCAATCCGCGTTATCCGGGCCCCAAGCAGGCCGGACCGGACGGCGAGCGTTTACGTCTGAAGGACGGCGCCCTCTACGATGAAGCGTTAAAATATTGCATTAACTGTAAGCGTTGCGAGGTAGCCTGCCCTTCAGATGTCAGAATCGGCGATATTATCCAGCGGGCGCGCATTCAGTACAGTCAGCAAAAACCGACCTTGCGCGATGCCGTGCTCAGCCACACCGACCTGATGGGCACGCTATCCACACCGTTTGCACCGCTGGTTAATGCCGTAACCGGGCTGAAGCCGATACGCCAGGTTCTCGACGCGACGCTGAAAATCGATCATCGCCGCACGCTGCCTAAGTATGGTTTCGGCACCTTTCGCCGCGCCTGGCGCCAGTTGGCCGCCCAACAGGCGCAATATCGCGAGCAGGTCGCTTTCTTTCACGGTTGCTATGTCAACTATAATCATCCGCAACTGGGCAAAGATCTTGTCCGCGTGATGAACGCTATGGGGGTCGGCGTGCAGTTACTCAGCAAAGAGAAGTGCTGCGGCGTGCCGTTAATCGCCAACGGATTTTTTGCTAAAGCGCGTAAACAGGCGCTCAGTAACGTCGCGGCGATGCGGGAAAATAACCTGCCGATTATCGCCACCTCATCGACCTGCGCCTTTACCTTGCGCGACGAATATTCGCATGTGCTGGATATCGATAATCACGACATTCGCGAACGGATTGAACTGGCTACCCGCTGGATTTGGCGTCAGTTGGATGCCGGTCGCAGTTTGCCTTTAAAATCGCTGCCGCTGAAGGTGGTTTATCACACCCCTTGTCATATGGAGAAAATGGGCTGGTCGCTGTATACCCTTGAGCTACTGCGGCTGATCCCCGGCTTGCAACTGCAAGTGCTCGATTCCCAGTGCTGCGGTATCGCCGGAACCTACGGGTTTAAGTCGGAGAATTACGCTTCGTCGCAGGCGATTGGCGCACCGCTGTTCCGGCAGATTGACGAAAGCGGCGCAGATCTGGTGGTGACCGATTGCGAAACCTGCAAGTGGCAGATTGAGATGTCCACCAGCAAGCGCTGTGAACATCCCATCTCCCTGCTGGCGCAGGCGCTGGCCTGAAAACCCGCGCCATTAAGCGCCTAGTAGCTCCCCTTTCCTCCCGGTTGCCCGGCTACCGGCTTGAACATCGCCAGCCGGTTATCCAGCGCGCTGGTATAAAGCTGGGTATCGACGCCCACGGCGACGAAGTTCGCCCCCCACGCCAGTGCTTTTTGCGCCATTTCCGGGTCCACAGCCAGGAATCCGGCAGCTTTCCCCGCCGCGCGAATGCGGCGGATGCTCTGTTCTATAATCCGCTGCACCTCCGGGTGACCCGCGTTATCCGGATACCCCAGCGAAGCCGATAAATCAGCAGGACCAATAAATACGCCATCAATGCCCTCCACTTCGAGGATCGCATCCAGGTTATCAAGCGCCGTTTTGCTCTCCACCTGGATCAACAAGCAGAGTTCATCATTCGCCTGCGCCATATAGTTTTCGACCCTTCCCCAGCGTGCGGCGCGGGCCACTCCGGCGCCGACGCCGCGCGTCCCGATCGGCGGATAACGGGTTGCCGAAACAATCTCCCGCGCCTGTCCGGCGGTATCGACCATCGGTACCAGCAGCGTTCTGGCGCCGATATCCAGCACCTGCTTAATCAGGGTGCGACTGCCCTCTACCGGGCGAATCACCGGCTGACTGGCATACGGCGCAATAGCCTGAAGCTGATGATAAAGATCCTGGATAGTATTCGGCGCATGTTCGCCGTCGATCAGCAGCCAGTCGTAACCTGAAGTGGCGGCGATCTCGGCCATATAAGAGGAGGTCGAGCTCAGCCACAGGCCAATTTGCGCTTCCCCCTGTAATAATCCCGCTTTAAACGGATTCGATAAAATTGCGTTCATAGGTATCCCTTACGTTAATGCTGTACGCTGTCAGCCCGCGGAACGGCGCGATTAACACGCAGTGAAAAGATAATAGCGACCCCAATAATCGCCACACCGGCAAGCGTCAATAATCCGGCGGCATCACTGGCGAAAATCGTTTCCGCCTGGACACGAACAATCGGTGCCAGAAAACCGCCAATGGCGCCAAACAGATTGATGAAACCAATGCCGGCGGCCAGCGCCGTGCCGGACAACAACTGAGTCGGCATGGTCCAGAAAACCGGCTGCACGGCAATCACGCCAACGGCGGCTACGCACAGGGCGATAATCGCCAGCACCGGTGAAACCAGTCCGGAGACGGCAATGCCAATCGCCGCCGCCAGCAGGGTGAATGCCGCAATATTACGGCGCTCGCCGGTACGGTCGGAATAGCGAGGAATAAGCCAGGTGCCAAGTAGCGCCGCAATCCACGGGATGGCGGTCACCACCGAGGCCACAAACCCGACTTTGGTGCCCAGCAGCGCGGCAACCTGGGTCGGCAGGAAGAAAATCAAACCGTAAACCGCTACCTGAATAGTCAGATAGATAATCGCCAGTTGCCAGACCCGGCCATTGCGCAGCGCATCGGAGAGCCGCGATGTGATCTTTTTCTCCTCTTCTCTGGCCAGTTCGCCGATCAGCGCCTGTTTTTCAGTCGCGCTCAGGAAACGCGCATTTTGCGGCGTGTCGTCCAGCCAGAAGAAGGTAAATACCCCCGCGCCAACGGCCAATAATCCCTCAATAATGAACATCCAGAACCAACCCGGATGCCCCATAAAACCGTGCATTTCCAGCAGCGCACCGGATAAAGGCGAACCGAGAGTCAACGCCAGCGGTGCCCCCATATAGAACAGCCCCATGATGCTGGCGCGATTTTGCTGCGGAAACCACTGGGAGGTCAGGTAGATCATTCCGGGGAAAAAGCCTGCTTCGGCAGCCCCGAGTAAGGTGCGTATCAGCAAAAATTTCGCTTCCGTATCCGCCCCAGCCATCGCTGCGGAGAGCACGCCCCACAGCAGCGTGGTGCAGCCAATCCATTTTCGCGCGCCGAATTTGCGCATCAGCAGGTTAGCAGGCACGCCAAGAAAGGCGTATACCACAAAGAAAATCCCCGCCCCCAGCGCATAGGCTTCATTACTTAACCCGGTATCCAGTTGGTAGGTCTCTTTGGCAAAACCGATATTCGAGCGGTCAAGAAACGCCAGCACGTACAGCGCCAGCATAAACGGGATCAAACGGGCGCGGTTTTTCTTCACCACGCTCTCAAGCAAGGTGTTGCTCATCGTAATATCCTCAAGAAGAGGCCGCACGTCAGCACGGTGCGGCACGGCAGGATCAGTGGCTATAAGGTCGCTTCAGGTTGCAGTCGCGATTCAGCTCGACGCCAAATCCCGGCTTATCCAGCACGCTTTTGTGAATGCGCCCCTTCTCCGGCACCGGCTCGCCAACCAGAATCGGATCAAACTGCGGACGCAAGGTTGAACAATCCGGGCTGGTCATCAGGAACTCGCTAAACGGCGTGTTGGTAAACGTAATGACCGCATGGTGGGAATAGACGGATGAACCGTGCGGTACCACCAGTTGGCCGCGCGCTTTGGCGATCGCCGCGATCTCCACCAGCGTGGTCAGGCCGCCGCACCAGCCAACATCAGGCTGCATAATATCAATGCCAGTTTCCGACAGCGTACGGAAGGATTGCAGCGTACCGTGATGCTCGCCGCTGGTGACCATCATCCCGGCTGGCGCATTGCGTTTAAGTTCGCGATAGCCTTCGTACTGCTGCGGCGGCAGGCACTCTTCGATCCACTTGAGGTTATACGGCGCACAGGCGTGAGCCAGCTTAGTGGCGTAGTTAACATCCTGGCTCATCCAGCAGTCCAGCATCAGCCAGAAATCCGGGCCGCATTTTTCGCGATACTCTGCGACCATCGCGGCATCTTTACGCACCCCTGCATCGCCATCGTGCGGCCCCCAGTGGGTCGGCATTTTTCCGCCGATAAAGCCCATCTGTTGCGCCAGATCCGGGCGCGCGCCGGTCGCATAGAACTGAATTTCATCGCGCACCGCGCCGCCCAGCAGTTTATACACCGGCAGGCCGACGACTTTGCCGAACAGGTCCCACAGCGCCAGGTCAATACAGGAGATAGTGTTCATCACCAGACCACCGGAGCCGGAATAATACATGGTGGCGTTGAGCATCTGATCATGGATCAGTTTAATATCGCTGACGCATTTACCTTCAATAAAACGGTTGAGGTGTTTCTCAACAATAAAGCAGCCCATCTCCCCCGCCGTTGATACCGCAAAACCGGTCTGCCCGTTCTCAGCCTCCACCTCCACAATCAGCGTGCCCAAAACGTTGATGCCAAACGACTGTCGGGACTGTTCATATTGTTTGTATTTGCTCATTGGGGTGGCGATATGATCGTCAATCCAGTGGTTCGCCCCCTGGTCGTGATAATCACCGCCGCCTGCACCTTTCTCTGCCGTCGCACCGCCGATAAACCAGGCGCGAACGTGTTTAATTTTCGGTAGGGTCATACGCTTCTCCTTATTATGAGGCTTGTTGTTCAAAGGGGCTCTTCCACCCCAACAGTCGGGAAATATCTTTGGCGCAGGCAATCGCTTTACCGGCAAGGTAATCACGATTGTCTTCATTGATTTGCAGACGCGTCCCCACCACGGAGATGGCGGCGGTCAACTGGTTATTGGCGTTAAACACCGGCGCGGCCACGCAACGAACATCCGGATAATCTTCGCCGTTATCGAAGCTCCAGCCTCTGGCGCGAATGCGCCCCAGCTCATCGCGAAGCTGCGACGCACTGGTGATAGTGGTTGGCGTAGCCTGCTCCCAACGCAGTTCGCTGATAATGGATTCCTGTACCCGTTCAGGCTGCCAGGCCAGCAGGCATTTACCGATACCGGAGCGATAAAGCGACAGACTCTTCCCCTCATGCGAACGCACGCTGATGGTGGCCGGGGATTCAATTTTCAGAATGTAATAAGCGTTACCGTTATCAATAATGCCCAGGTGGCAAAGCAGCCCGCATTGATCCATCAATTGCGTCAGGCGCGGGCGCGCCAGTTCACGCAGATCCATTTTGCTTAACGCATGGCCGGCCAGTTCAACCAGTTTGGTCCACAGGCAGTAGTTGTCCTGATTATCGATGCTGAGAAAACGCTGCTTTTTCAGCTCACCCAGCAGCAAATAAACGGTACTTTTCGGAATACCCAGTTCGTCAATAATGGTCGCGGCGCTGCAGGGGCCGATGCGAGCGATCAAATTGAGAATATCAATGGCGCGGGTCAACGCCGGAACTTTGCTTGATTCCAACATGATGGACTCCAATCCTGAATACTGGAATCAGTGTTGCGGTTGTCGGGGCTGTAAATTGTGAGCGACTTCAAATGACGACACTATTCCAGCGAAGTGGACGCCTGAAGAGGGGAAAATGCGAGATAGTGCACAGAATATTTTAAAGCGAGTACAGCGGGCTGGACTTATGCCGCGCCGGAAGCGGTTCCCGACGCAGCGGTGTGTTTAAACGAACAGTGACTCGACAACGTTAATCCAGCCATGCTCGCTGGCTACCGGCTGACCATTGAGCCAACGGCGTAGCATGTTCAGGGCCATCATTGCACAGACCTCCTGACGCACCTGTAAGCTATGACGATTGGTGCTGAATTTGACCCGCAGGGCGTGAGTACCTTCCGGCGTGGAGAGCGCAAAGTTCAAATACCCACCTTCCTGAGCGCTGACCGCCAGCGCCAGACCAGCAAAGTGTTTTTCGCGCCGTTCAGCCGCCCAGCGAGCGGACTGCGCGAGGGTCTCTTCCTGAGCGGGGATCACTTCACTGGCCAGCAGCGGTGCATTGACGCGTGAAAGCTGTAGCGCCAGCAGACCGCCGGTAAACTGCTCGCTCAGCGTCAGGCTTAGCTGGCGCGCCTGCAGGCGACAGGCAATCTGTGCCGGCAGGCCTTCAGTGCCTTCGAAGATCATACTATCTCCGGCGACCGTCTTCACTTCCGACCACAGCGCCAGCATCGCCTCGCGCTGCTCAGCAGGCCCGGTCAGCTTCAGTTCGATAATTGGCATTGACGAGCGATAGCCCATCACCACGCCAGGCGGCAACGGCAGATGATCGAGGCTCTGCGCCAGTTCGCTTTCCGAGCGTCCAAAAGTGGTCAAACGCAGACACAGCGGGGGAGCCGGTAGCGGGAAACGTGCGCGCAGGCGCGGTAAAATCTCCTGCTCGACCATAACCTTAAACTCGGAAGGCACGCCGGGGGTGAAGAACATCAGGCAGCGATTAAGCTGCAAAACAAAGCCACAGGCGGTGCCGACCGGGTTATTGATCATCTCCGCGCTTTGCGGAATTTCCGCCTGCTTGCGGTTACTGGCGGACATCGGCCTTCCCCGTTCAGCAAAGAAACGGGCCATCGTGTCCAGCCACTCTTCATGCAAAATCAACCCTTCGCCTTTGGCCGTCGCCGCGGCCAGCGCACTCAGATCGTCGCTGGTTGGCCCCAGACCACCGTTAACGATCAGAACATCGGCATGCTCGCTGCGCTCGCGTAAAATCGCCACCAGAGCATTGAGATCGTCACCCACGGTATTGCGACGGTTGAGAGGTAATCCTTGATCAAAAAAGAAATCCGCCAGCCACGCGGCATTCGTATCGACGATTTGTCCATGCAATACTTCGTCGCCAGTGGACAGCATTTCCACGTTTAACATTGTCAACTCCAGCCTGATTAGTCGGAATACTATACCTTAAATCATTCCCGCTGCGGGACAGGGAACCACAGACGTTCCCCGAACAACGCCGATCGTTGTCTGCCGGGGGAACGCGAGAAAGGAACGACAAAGTAGCGCGAAGTCGCTGGCTGAAAAACGCGAAAAATCAGGCGCGGCGGCATACCGCGCCGGAGGATCAGAAGCTGGCGTTAACGCCGATGTACGGACCGTCCGCCACGGTATTATCGCGATGGCCGTCTTTGCCTGCCAGATTAAGATAACGATAACCGGCTTCGATACTTAGCGGGCGCATAATGGTGAAACGCGCGCCGGCATTGGCTTCCTGATAGCTGTCGATGCCGCTGGAGAGTGAATCCGGGGAGTAATAATATTCGCCAAAAAGGCGGAAACTGCTGCCAATTTTCCACTGCAAACCGCCGCCAACCGCTGCCGCGTAGCCATCACTGCCGTCCTTCGGGTTAGTGTAAACGCCTTTGCCGCCCACGGTCGCCAGAAATGGCCCCAACGGCACATTCAGCCCTAACCCCAGCCCTGCCGCATCGCCATCATCATCGTTGTGCAACCAGTTGCCGGTCACTGCCAGGCCCGTGGATTCCGTGCCAAAACCGACCCCAAGGTTGGTGTAGTGCTTACCAACCTGCCCGCCAACGCTGATGGCATTTGCCGCCGTCGAGACGAACATCATGCCGCAGAGGGCCATCATTATGCTTTTTTTCATTTTTATCTATCCAGAAGACATGAATAAAAAAATCCCGAAACACCGCAGAATTGTACTGCTGAACGCTAAGGAATCAATGAACTGAGGCCGCCTTTACCCTTGTGATTGTAACCAGTTGCTACTAACAGCGTCAGCGCTGCAACGTCGCAGACAAGAAACGATCGCCTCTGGCTGGTTGATATGGCGGTTAAAGCCCGCCATTTACCCAGTCTCGCAGCGCCCGGCGGGAAATTTTAATCCCGCCCGTGTTCAGGGTTTCCGGCAACCGTAGCCAGCGCACCGGCTGCTGGAAGCGCGCCAGCTTGTCGGAACACCAGGCGGCTAACATAGTAAGATCGCAATGTTCACTGCACTCCACTACCGCCACAGGGCGCTGGCCAAATTCAGCATCATCCAGCGGCACAATAAAAATCTGCTGAACCTGCGGATGAGCGCCGATCGTTCGCTCCACCTCTTCCGGCTGAATGCCTTCCCCGCCGCTAAAAAAGAGATTGTCCATGCGCCCGAGGATGGTCAGTTTGCCGTTATCCAGTCTGCCGCGATCGCGGGTGGCAAACCAGCCGCTCTCATTTATCAGCGGCGTAATTTGTCCCTCCCGCCAGTAGCCTATTGCCATGCTAGCGGCCCGAAGCCAGACTTCGCCATCAACAATCTTTAACTCACACCCCGGCAGCGGCCGCCCGACATCTGCCAGACCATCGGCCTCTTTGGCGCACACCGTGGAGGCAAACTCAGTCAGTCCGTAACCGCACCAGCAGCGAATACCGCGTTGACGGGCCTGCTCGGTAAGCGCCACCGGAATCGCCGCGCCGCCAAGCAGGACAGCTTTTAACGACACACCAGCATCACCGTTAAGCAGACGCCAGAGCTGGGTTGGCACCAGGGAAGCATGGGTACAACCCCGTAGTGCCTGATCCTGCGGCTGTCTCTCGCGCACCGTCAGACCAGCGCCCGCCAGCAGCCAGCGCCAGAGAATGCCCTGACCGGAAACGTGAAACAGCGGCAGCGACAGCAGCCAGTCGTCTTCAGGCGCAAACGGTATCATCGCCAGCACGCCTTCAGCGCTGGCAAGATGAGCGCGAAAAGTATGGACCGCCGCTTTCGGTAACCCCGTTGACCCCGACGTTAGCGTCATTGAGGCGATGCGATCGTCCCGCCAGTCAACCGCGTGCTCGCCAGTTGCAGAGCGCATAACCAGCAGATTGAGGTTCTCCGCAAGGTCGCCGCCATTGAGCAGCAGCGCGTGGCGGAGGCTTAACGAGGGCAGCAGTTGCGCCAACAATGCGGTCGGCAGTTGCGGATTCAGCGGCAGGACGCGAGCGCCGCACTGCAACAGCGCCAGCCATGCCAATACAGCATCAGGCTGATTATAAGCGCGGATCAGCACACCATCGCCTTCGCTCACGCCCTGCGCGTGAAACCCGGCGGCCAGCGCATCAATTTGCGCGCACAGTTCTCGCCAGCTTATCCGCTGTTCATTCAGCCGTAGCGCCTGCGCCTCTCCCCGCCGCTTACGCCAGTAGCGCCAGGGCCAGTCACCCAATGTCACAGCAGCGGCTCCAGGCCATCAACGGTCAGACACGGCAGATCGCTGCCCGGCCAGCATCGAACCAGCTGGCTGCGCATCAGACTCAGGGTATCCAGACCGGGGATGGTGTGCGGCGTCAGCCAGGCGGCAACCCGCGCCAGTTGCGTCAGGCCAAAGCTCGACTCAATGGATGAACTGATGACCGCCGTCAGCCCCAGGGCATGAGCCTGCGCCACCTGCTGCCGCACTTTTTGCAGGCTGCCGGTCAGCATAGGTTTAATCACCACCGCCCGTAAACCCGGCTCCGGGACAAACGCAAAATCCGCCTCGCGCAGGCTCTCATCCCAGGCAATGGCAATACCGGTTTCCCGGGCAAACGCGCGCGAATCATCGCGGGTTTTGCACGGCTCCTCCAGGAAAGCAATACGGCTGCGGTATTGCGGATTAACGTATCTGGCGAACTGCTGCGCTTTAAGCGGCGTCCAGGCGCGGTTAGCGTCAAGGCGGAGCGTCAGATCGGGAATCGCTTCCAGCAACAGGTTCACCACCATGCCGTCGCGCACCGCTTCATACAAGCCGACTTTAACCTTCGCGACTTTTTCACCGGGCATCCGGGAAAGCTTCGCAAACAGCTCATCCGGATCGCCGGTACAGAGCGGCGCGGCACGATAATCCGCCGCGTGCGGCAGTTCGTCACGCAGCTCCGCCAGGGCGCAACTGACGCCAAAAGCAACTGAAGGCGGCGTCGGCGGCGCAGCGTCCTGGCCATCGCGCCAGGCCGTGGCCCAGGCAAGCAGCGCCGTCTGCGCATCGTCCAGGGTTTCCTGGCTGAATCCCGGCAGAGGAGATATTTCCCCCCAGCCTTCACGCCCCCCTTCCTGCAGCCGCAGGAGCACGCCATCGCGGGTTTTTAACCGCCGTTCACGCAGCACGACGCCCGCATCCATCGGTAGCTGCCAGCGGTAAACCTGCACCTGTCGCATTACGGGTTCCGTTTAAATTTGCTGAAGTCCGGCTGGCGCTTCTGATTGAAAGCGTTGCGCCCCTCCTGACCCTCTTCAGTCATGTAGAACAGCATGGTGGCGTTACCCGCCAGTTCCTGCAGACCAGCCTGACCGTCGCAGTCGGCGTTCAGCGCCGCCTTCAGGCAGCGCAGCGCCATCGGGCTGTTTTGCAGCATTTCGCGGCACCAGCGCACGGTCTCTTTTTCCAGATCCGCCAGCGGTACCACGGTATTCACCAGCCCCATATCCAGCGCCTGTTGCGCGTCGTACTGGCGGCACAAGAACCAGATTTCACGGGCTTTTTTCTGCCCGACGATGCGCGCCATATAAGAAGCGCCCCACCCGCCGTCAAATGAGCCGACTTTCGGACCGGTCTGGCCGAAAATGGCGTTTTCCGCGGCGATAGTGAGATCGCACATCATATGCAGTACATGACCGCCGCCGATGGCGTAACCCGCGACCATCGCCACCACCGGCTTCGGACAGGTACGGATCTGACGCTGGAAATCGAGAACGTTAAGGTGATGCACGCCGGCGTCGTCCTGATAGCCGCCGTAATCGCCGCGAACTTTCTGATCGCCGCCGGAGCAGAACGCTTTGTCACCTTCGCCGGTCAGGACAATGACGCCGATATTGTCGTCATAGCGGGCATCCGCCAGCGCCTGAATCATCTCTTTAACGGTCAGTGGACGGAATGCGTTGCGCACCTGCGGGCGGTTGATGGTGATTCTGGCAATCCCGTCCGCTGATTTTTGATAACGAATGTCGGTGTAGCCTTCAGAGCAGTCCTGCCATTCAATCGGGGCGTAAAGCATGGCTTCATCAAGAGAGATCATAGGGTGTCCTTCAGTTAACTCGCTAAAAACTGCGCCAGACAGGCCGCTACGGCATCGGGATTTTCCCGATGTGCGTTATGTCCGGCATGATTAATAATGTGCGTGGTCGCAGCAAGTTGCCGCGCAATGGCGCGAAATTTGCCGTCGCGTTCGCCGCAAAGATAATGAAAAGGAAAATCACGCATCTGTAATAACCCGCGAAGATCGGGTTGTTTCGCCAGTGAGGTTGCCTGCAGCATCGCCGCTAACGCCGCGCCATTATTCTGGCTGCGGAGCGCAATCAGCGCCGCACGACGGGATTCATCAAGGGAAGCAAAAACCGGCTGTTGATACCAGTCGGCAAAGACATGCGGCAAAGGCTCGCAGCGCAAGCGTTCCGCCCATGCGGCATCGCTTTGCTGGCGCAGCAGACGTTGGTTGTCATCCTGTAATCCCGGATGCCCGCCTTCGACGACCAGCCCGCAGAGACCTTTACGCGGCTGGCTGACATAGGCCATCGCCAGCCGTCCGCCCAGGGAGTATCCCACCAGCCAGTACTTTAGTATGTTGTAACTATTCAGCGTATTCTTAAGAAGCTGGCAGACATCGGCAAAGTCACTCACTTCGATATTCGCCGAACCTCCGTGGCCCGGCAGATCGAGATACAAACGCGGATATGCGCTGAACGCCTCTCCCACCGTCCGCCATTCGCGGCAATCGCCGGAAAAACCATGCAAAAAGACCAGCCAGGGGTAGCCCGACTGGCCGCATTCTGCCACCGAATGCAGCGTCATAGCTGGCTTACCTGCGCCAGCAACTGCTGCAGCGTTTGCGTACCGTCGGTTTCATTCACCACCAGTTCGATTAGCGTGGCGCCAGGCTCTCGCCAGGCGGCATCCAGGGCAGATTCCAGCGCCGCCCACCCCGCCGGACGATGGTAAGGCAAACCAAACATCGCCGCCGCATGATCAAAATTGATATTCTGCGGCATCAGATAAAACTGGTTTCGCTGCTCCAGCGGCGTCGGCAACAGAGAGAAAATCTGCCCGCCATTATTGTTGATAACAATCAGCACCATCGGCGCTGACGCCTGACGCAGCAGGGCCAGCGAATTGAGATCATAGAGCGCCGAAAGATCGCCGACGATAGCCAGCGTCGGGCGCGCGCTGGCACGCTGTACCCCGGCGGCCGTCGCCAGCAGGCCATCAATTCCGCTGGCTCCGCGATTACTGTAAACCGGATAACCGGCCGGTAGCTGCGACAGCGCATCAATTAACCGCACCACCAGGCTGTTGCCGACAAATAGCTGACCCTGTTCCGGTAGATAGCGGTGAATCCGTTGCGCCAGCTGCGCCTCGCCGAAATCCGCGCTACTGGCGACCGCCGCCTGCCACGCCTGACGCGCAAGTTCTGGCACCATGGTCGCCCACTGCGGGCGTTTTTCCGCCGGATGCAGCTCCAGCCAGCGGTCAATGGCGCAGACCAGGCGACGACCGCGATGCTGCGCCGGGTCCAGACGTCCCGGTAGATTGTCCACCAGCCAGTACTCTTCAGGTTCGCAGGTCGCCTGCCACTGTAACACCCGTTTTCCGGTCAGGCTGCTGCCCAACTGGATAATGATTTGCGCCTGCGCCAGTTCAGTAACCGCTTTGCTATTGCCAAGCCACAAGTCGGCACAGGGCAGCGGCTGCCCGGTTTGTGAGAGCACATCGCCAATCAGCGGCCAGCCGAGGGTTTTCGCCCACTCAGCCACCTTTTTGCCCTCTTCGGCGCTCACTCGCCCGACTACCACCACACCGCGCTTTTGTCGCCAGAAAAACCAGTCGCGCTGCTTTTCACTTTCCAGATGCAACGACTGGCTCAACCAGGGGTTATCACTCTGCCACCATGTCCCCAGTTGCTGCTGCCATTCAATGCCGGTATCGTCCATATCGCCATACAGCGGTTCAGCAAACGGGCAATTAATATGAACGCCGCCAGTGCGCAGCGCGCCAAGCGCCTGATCGATAGTCGAAACCAGCCAGCGGGCGGGAATATCCGGCGACGGACGAGGCAACGATATCGTCTGCGAGGGATGCGAGGCAAACATCCCCGGCTGACGAATAGCCTGATTAGCCCCGCAGTCAATTAATTCCGGGGGACGGTCGGCGGTCAATAAAATGAGTTTTTCGCCGGTCAATCCGGCCTCGATCAGCGCCGGATAGAGATTAGCCGCCGCAGTGCCGGAAGTGACAATCACCGCCACCGGCTGGCCGCTGGCCTTCGCCAGCCCCAGCGCCAGATGGCCGAGGCCGCGTTCGTCAAAATGGGTATGGTGAATAAACGCGTGGTTTTCCGCTGCCGCCAGGGTTAACGGTGTCGAGCGCGAGCCGGGCGCAATACAGATATGCTGCACGCCGTGGCGAATTAACGTTTCCAGGATCACCGCCGCCCAGCGTCGGTTAAATGCGCTTACTGACATGAATTTGTCCAGTATCAAATATTGAGGCTAAGTATAAATAATGCAAATTATTGCCGTTTTGATATGCATCGTTTTATCTGTGTTTCTGCAAGCAAAACGCACGCACGTTGGCAGCGTTATGTTCAATTTTCAGCCGCTCTTGCTTCGGTTCAGCCCCGACGAACAATCTCAACGTATATTTATCGCCCCAGCGAACACCAAGAGACGCAAAAACAACAAATGATGGCCTTTAACCCGTATACCCGCCGCAGGTTAAAGGCCACCAAAAGGTAAACGCCGTTGAGATTGTGGCGGCTGGCGGAAAATCGTCGGCCAGACAGCTATATAAACTTTCCGGTAGAGAGAAACAAACAACGCGCAAACCGCCACAGAATAAAGGCCCTATATTATACGGGGTAACACAATGAATAGCAGTACCTACAATGAGGAAGCCACGTTTGACTGCGGCTCGTTAGACGGCGACGATTTCACGCGCCATGCCGATATGTTCGATGCCGTCCTCATCGTAAACCTCAGTAACCGGTACAAAACCAAAGCTGGCGTAGAATTTTTGCAGGTGGGCCTGAGCCCCCAGATAAATCGCCTTTTGCGGCCAGTGCTGGCGGCAACAGGCCAGCGCCTGTTCCATCAACTGATAGCCGAGATTCTGGCCGCGCACCGCCGGGCTGACGATCACCCGGCCAATCACCACTGGTTCAAACTCATCATCGCTCTTGAGAATGCGCGCGTAGGCCACCAGTTCGCCGTCGCGCCAGCCGAGAAGATGACGGTTTTCTCCCACCAGATCGTCGCCATCGACATCCAGATAAGCGCAGTTTTGTTCGACAACGAACACCGTACAGCGTAGCTTCAACACAGCATAGAGCTGTGGAACGGTCAGTTCAGCGTGGTGTAGATCCTGCCATATCATCATTTATCGTTCCTTACTTGATATCGTTTCACCCGGACACTCCGCAACCAACGCACATGCAACCTGAATAATGGCAGGTATACTCTGTTTTTTGACTCTCGCCCTAAGGACACCGGACGATGGAATTACTATTTTTGGGAACATCCGCTGGCGTGCCCACCCGTACACGTAATATGACGTCTATGGTGCTGAATTTGCAACAGCCGACAACGGCTGAGATGTGGCTGTTCGACTGCGGAGAAGGAACTCAGCATCAGTTTCTGCATACCCCTTATCATCCTGGCAAACTGAATAAGATTTTTATCACCCATTTACATGGCGACCATCTGTTCGGCCTCCCCGGTCTGCTTTGCAGCCGCTCGATGCAAGGAAATTCGCTGCCGCTGACGCTGTACGGGCCTGAGGGGCTGAAAGAGTTTGTGGAAACCACGCTACGCCTTAGCGGTTCATGGACCGATTATCCGCTTACCGTTGTCGAAGTTGAAAAAGGCGTGGTTTTTGATGAAGCAGGCTACCGGGTTACTGCCTGGCCGCTAAACCATCCGGTTGAGTGCTACGGCTATCGTATCGAGCAGCACGATAAGCCAGGCACGCTTGATGCCGCCAGGCTTATCGCCGATGGCGTACCCCCCGGCCCGATGTTTCAGCGTTTAAAACAGGGATTAACGGTTGAACTGGCAGATGGCAGGGTCATTGACGGTAGCCGCTATCTCGGTCCGGCCACGCCGGGTAAAAAGCTGGCGATTTTCGGCGATACCGCTCCCTGCACAGAAGCGCTGGCGCTGGCGCGCGGCGTGGACGTCATGGTTCATGAGGTCACCCTCGAACAGGCGATGGCGGAAAAGGCTAACAGCCGCGGGCATTCATCCAGCCAGCAAACGGCTGCGCTGGCACGAGATGCGGGCGTCGGTACGCTTATCGCCACGCATTTCAGCTCGCGCTATGACGCCGAGGGCTGTCAGCGCCTGCTGGCTGAGTGTCGGGAAGTCTTCCCGTCCACCCTACTGGCGGAAGATTTTCTGACCTATACCGTGGAATAGTGGAAATAGAGGAAATAGTGGAATAAAAACGGGAATAACGCGGCGACGCCGGGAACCCCACAGCCAGCGGCTGAGGTGCGCAGCGCCCACAAGAACGAGGCCCAGGGATGTGGGCCTAATGCTGGTCAGTTAAGGGCTGTCAGTTGCGTTTATGGCTGGCTGAGTGGTTCTGTCAATCGGTGGTTTAAACGAAAATCTGATTCGGTTGATTCACTAACTGAGCTGATACGGACTGAAATATAAAGGATATAATTTTTTTATGACTTTCAGCCTCTGAAAAGCCACTGACGAATAACGGACTCACCGCATGGGGGTTGGGCGCATCAAGGAAACCTGGCGGGAACGCAGGCGCGCATCCAGGACTGGCCGCCAGGACGGCG